>JAHJTI010000144.1 GCA_018829945.1 Pseudomonadota bacterium
ATGAGATTGTTTCCGAAGAAAAAGTGAAAGTTTTCGAAGAGACCGGTGATGTGGATTTCGGTTACGAAATTGCCGGACTTGCCCGTTACCGTGGCAACCTTTTTATGCAGAAATACGGGATCGGCGCGGTGTTTCGTGAGATTCCCAGCAATATTCTGGGCTGCGACCAGTTGGGCTTGCCCCAGGTTGTTTCGCAGCTTGCCACCCTGCCCAAGGGAATGGTTCTGGTGACCGGACCGACAGGCAGCGGTAAATCGACAACGCTTGCCGCTATTGTCGATCAGGCCAATAAGGTACGTAAAGACCATATCCTGACCATTGAAGACCCGATAGAGTTTGTGCACAAGAGCCAGAACTGCATTGTAAATCACCGGGAGGTCGGGCTGCATACCCAGTCATTCTCCGCGGCTCTCCGCGGCGCGCTCCGTGAAGATCCGGACATCATTCTGGTCGGCGAAATGCGCGACCTGGAAACCATTGCTCTTGCCATGGAAGCGGCCATGACCGGGCATCTGGTTTTCGGTACCCTGCACACCCTGAACGCCAACAAGACCGTGGACAGGATCATTGAAATTTTTCCTGCCAACCAGCAGGCTCAGGTGCGCTCCACCTTGGCGGATGCCCTGAAGGCCGTTGTTTCCCAAACCCTGTTCAAGCGGGTGGACATCAAAGGCCGTTGCGCCGCCCTGGAGATTTTGATCTGCACCCCGGCGGTGCGGAACCTGATCCGGGAAGGTAAAACCTATCAGATCCCTTCCGCCATGCAGACCGGGAAAAAATTCGGGATGCAGACCCTTGATGACGCGATAATGGATCTGATCAAAAAAGGATGGATTTCCGGGGATGATGCCTACGTTAACTGCATCGACAAGAGCAAGTTTGTACAGTTCCTCAAGAAACCGCCCACGGATTTTACCGATGCAGGGTAAGGGGTAACGGAAATTCGTTGTTGTTTGAAAGTTGCCGACTCCATGTGCTAGTGAGTGGCGTTTCGATAGGTTCGGGCGGTTATTGCTTTTCCGTCGGATTGAAAAAAAATACTGCCATGGAGGGCTGTTGAAAAGATGTCCCCTCCGGAGTCCCGATACTGCGGAGGGGGGAATGGCTCTTTTTTTCCTGTAGAAACCACGCAGTAACGAGGGGCAACGGCCTCCATAAACCGGGCGCTGCCTGATGATCTCAACCCATGATGGGGCATCAGGAGAACATCGGCCTTGAGCAGTGCGCTTTTCCGCAGAATGTGTTCTTCGTAGTCCTTTTCGATATCCCCTGGAAAAAGAAATGAGTTGTCGCCATTGTTCAGGCGCAGGATCAGCCCTCTGTTGTTCGGATTGTCCGAGGGTGTTTTTTCTCCTGCGCCAGAAGTCGTATTTCCTGCAAGGGCCATATTGGCCAGGCAGGTGATGGTCAGCCCGTTTTTCCCGGAGGCAAGCACCTCGCCTTCCTTGGCGACCCGCACACGGCATCCAGCCTGTTTTGCTTCATAAAGAACCGCGCCAAACCCTGCGTCATGGATGGCGGTTTCGCTGAGCCAGAGGATTTTGGGTTGAAACCGCTTGATGATCCATGGCAGACCGTTAAAATGGTCGGCATGGGCATGGGTGAGGATAATCTGTTCCACCTTCCTGATTTGCCGGTGCCATAAAAATGGCGCGATCACCCGTTCTCCCACATCATAAAATCCGGTTGTCGGCGGCCCGCCACCATCAATGAGAATGACGCTGTTGTCCGGTTGCTCAACGACTGTTGCGCTGCCGTTTCCAACGGACAGAAAAGAGATTTGTGTCGTGTTGTCATTGTGTTTCGGTAATGATATCTGGCCGGAAAGCAGCAGGGCGAAGCAGGCAAGCCCGGTCAGGACAGGAAGCGGACGTTTGAGGCGGAAAATCAGGAGAAGAAGCGCATAGGAAAGGATCAATACCGGACGGGTCGGTGTGGGAAGCCAGAAAGAGGTGAACGGCAGTCCGGCAAGAAATGTTGTCAGCATATGTGATGACTGGATTCCAAACGTACCCGCATGTAAAAGAAAGATAGAAAACGTGGGGAAAAGCGAGTGGGAAAGAACGGCCAGCAATCCTACGGGAAGGGTCCAGAAGCAAAGGAAAGGTGTGACCGCCAGGGTGGTTATCGGGCCCAGTAAGGAAATTCTGTTGAAGTGGAGCAAGGCTAAAGGGGCAGTAGCGAGAAAAGCAGCACATGAAATGAAAAGCCCGGAGATGATGAAAAATTTCAGTGTCTGCACAATGGAGCGTTTGTTATTTTTGGGACGCCATGCAGCGAGGTGCGGCATGGCTAGGATTATTGCAGCAGTTGCAGCAAAGGAGAGCTGGAAAGAAGCGGTGTGGATGCTGAGCGGGTTCAGCAGGAGGATGCAGAAAGCGGCAATGGCAAGATTGTTCAGGCTTGACCACTGACGATCCATGAGAATGGCTGTCATGAAAACGGCGGTCATTATCAAGGCCCGGACCACAGGGGGGTGAAAACCGGCAAAGCCGGCATACAGAACAAGTACCGGAAATGAGAGGATCAAAGAGATTTTTATCGCAGGCAAACGGAGAAGAAGCCCGGGAATACGACCGATTACAAATCTGAAAAAAACAGTGATCAGAAAAGCGACGACCACGAGATGGGTTCCGGAAATGGCGAGGATGTGCATGATGCCGCTTGCCCGGTATGTCTCCGAAATCTCCGGAGAGAGGCTGCTGCTGTCACCTACGAGCAGGGCCTGGTATAAGGCAGTGTTGTCCGGGGTAAGATTGGCATGGAGGAAGTCTTCAAATTGCAGTCTGAATTTTTCAAGAAAATAGCGGTTAGGCAGGGAAAAACTGCCAGTGTCAGGAAGCGATATCGGCTGGATAAAAATTGGGGTGGCAACCCAGCCTGTGACCAGAATTTCATCAACGGCAAGATGTCCAGCGTAGTCAAAGGCGCCTGGGGTTGCCGGCTTGTCAGGCAGGGAAAGCCGGGAGCGCACCAGATAATCTTGGCCGGGAATAAGACCCTTGAGCAAGGGGGCGTTGACCGTAAGCGCGACGCGACCTGTTGCTGCAATGGGACCGTAAGGTGAAGAAGGAAGAAGGATGCTGTCCGTTTCAAGGACAAGATATGTTTTGTCATGCTTGAAAACAGGTTTTTGGATCAATTTTCCGGTTAGGCTGACATCCTGTTTGTTCAGGATGAGATTGGAAATATGATGGGCAGGAAGTTTGGGGTGCAGAAACGAATCAGTGTACAGCAGGCCGCTGATACAAAACAGGGGGAGCAGCAGGATCAGGAGCCGGGCCCGAGCCGTCTGGCGGGGAAGCAGGGCAATAGAGGTCAGTGAGGCAATCAGGATGGCGGCCAGCCAGAGGAGTGTGGCGGTCGGCATCCAATCGGCCCCTGCGGCCATTGCTCCGGTGGCAAAGGCCAGGAGCACCGGAAGGAGAGGGTTGCGGTCTGTCTGAGGCAGCATATATTTTGATTGCGGGCCTTGGAGCCGTTACAAAATACCCTCTGCTTTCTCTGGTATTTCGTAAAACGGGTCTTTTGCCGCTATGACCTTCAGGTATCGACGTTTTGTTTTAACGGCTTCCTGACGTGAAAAAACCGTCAAACATCTTCTGAGACGATGATTCGGCGTGTTGCAACATGTGCGGCGGCACCAAAATGGCGCCGGGATTCTTAATCCAGGAAATGCTTGAGCTTTTCCCTTCTGCTCGAATGCCGCAAGCGATTGAGCGCTTTTTTCTCGATTTGCCGGATGCGTTCCCGCGAAACATTGAACCGTTTGCCGATTTCTTCCAGTGTGTATTCGGCATCTTCGCCAATGCCGAAGCGCAGGCGAATGATCTTTTCTTCACGGGTGCTCAGGGTGTTGAGAATGCTGGTCACCCGGTCGGATAGCTGCTGATTCTGTACAGCCTCGTAAGGAGAAACAGACTCCTGGTTTTCCAGGAAGTCTCCCAGGGTGCTGTCGTCGTCGCCTACCGGAGTTTCCAGGGAGATGGGTTCCCGGGATGCTTCGAGAATTGCGAGAATCTTGTCCATCGGCAATCCGGTTTTTTCGGAAATTTCGATGGGGGTCGGTTCGCGGCCCAATTCTTTGAGGAGCGAGTAAAAAGCCTTGAAGAATTGACTTCTGAGTTCCAGAAAATGCACCGGCAGCCGAATGGTTCTGGTTTTGTCAAGGATGGCTCTGGTGATAGCCTGCCTGATCCACCAGCTGGCATAGGTGCTGAATTTGTTGCCCTTGGTGTAGTCAAAACGGAAAACTGCGCGCATTAGGCCGAGGTTGCCTTCCTGGATAAGGTCGGCAAGGGTAAGGCCCTGATGCATGTAGCGTTTGGCGATGCTGACGACCAAGCGGAGATTGGCCTTGATCATGGCATCCTTGGCAACCGCGATGGAGCGGTGGAACAGCTCGAGTTTGCAATGCATTTCCTGGAGCTTTTTGTTGCGTGGGTGTATCTGGCAGGTCTTGGC
This sequence comes from Pseudomonadota bacterium, assembly GCA_018829945.1. Lineage (GTDB taxonomy): Bacteria > Desulfobacterota > Desulfobulbia > Desulfobulbales > Desulfurivibrionaceae > Thiovibrio. The sequence continues at coordinate 4,465 of JAHJTI010000144.1, forward strand.
AATCGCACGCATCATAAAGTTGAGATGCTGCTTTTTAGGCTTCAGGGTCGGGTCGCGTTTTTCCCACAGGTCGATGCGCTCGACCAGTTGACGCAATTCCTCGGTGCCATGCTGATCCTGGCGAACCGAGCGGATAATTCCGTCAAAACCTTCACGGATGGTTTTGCTGTATTTTTCTTCTTCCTGGGGGGTGAGCAGCTCGAACTTGCCCATTTCCCGGAGGTAAGTGGTGGTGGTTTCTTCCGGCTCGGGGCTGTCTTCCTTGGAAACAAGGGCGGCGGCGTCCATGAGCTTGTCGTCGTCATCGTCCAGGGGCACGTCATCATGCTGGCCATCCCCGCTTCCTTCCCAGGTTTTGCCATCAAGAGTTTTTTTCTTGCCGGATTTCTCCTGGCTGACTATTTCGATATTATTCTCGTTAAGAAAATCGAAAATACCATCGATGGCGTCGGCATCCTTGCCTTCCGGAATCAAGTCATTCAGGAAGGAGAGCGTAACGCACCCTTCGTCTTTTCCGGCTTCGAGTAGTCTGGCTTTTATGTCGGAAGGCACGGGCTAACCTCTCCTGTTTTCAAAGTTTTCTATATATTACAGGCAAATACGTATTATATGTGTGACTGGGGCAGAAAACTCGACAATATACAAATACTATCAGATGATGGCAAGCAAAAGTGAGTAAAAAAAATAAAATTTATTTTTTCGAGTAGTTTTCTGATTTGCGAAAAAAATGTTGACAGTGGGCAGATTAGCCAATAGTATTGCGCATCGAATACAAAAAATCACGCACACATCCTGCCTTCATTAAATAAGATCACGATAATCCGAGAAATAGATATCAGCCCTGGCCAAATTCTCGAAAAACAACCTGTTCAAATTCACATATTGCTCTCTGTAAAATTTCCGTATCATCGAAAATTATCAGGTATATACTTCCGTTAGTTTGTCGTGGTTTTCCTGTATTTTCGTTTTTTCGCGGGAACATTTCAAGAATTTTCATTTTAAATTTTCTGTTGTGACGGATTTCGGCACACATAACGTGCTGTGCGCGCTTTCCGGTCACGGTTCGTCTGAAGTTTTTTGTTGTCCTTGGCAGGCGCGGTTTAAACCAGACATTCACTATTGAGAGCAGCTTACGGGAGATGGAGAAAGGGATTGCATGAACTTATCTGAACTTAAACTGATGAAAATCACCGAGTTGACCAAGCTCGCCAAGGATTACCGTATTGAGGAATACAGCGCCATGCGCAAGCAGGAGCTGATTTTTGCCATTCTGCAGGCTGCCGGTGGACAGGCTGAGAAAAACGGTGAAAACTGGGGCAGCGGAGTGCTTGAAGTGCTTCCCGATGGGTTTGGTTTTTTACGGGCCCCCTATTACAATTATCTGCCAGGTCCCGATGACATCTATGTTTCGCCTTCCCAGATTCGGCGGCTCAATCTTCGTACCGGTGATACAATCGAAGGTCCGGTCCGCACCCCCAAGGAGGGTGAGCGCTATTTTGCCCTGCTCAAGGTTGACAGCGTCAATTTTGATCCCCCTGAAAAAGCTCGTGACAAAACCCTGTTTTCCAACCTTACCCCGTTGCACCCTCAGGAGCGCATTAAACTTGAGCGTGAGCCTGATAACTACTCAATGCGGATCATGGACATCATGGCCCCCATCGGCAAAGGCCAGCGCGGTTTGATCGTTGCTCCGCCCAGAACCGGCAAGACGGTTCTGATCAAGGACATTGCCAACAGCATCACCAAAAATCACAAAGAAATCATTCTTATCGTTCTGTTAATCGATGAGCGGCCTGAAGAGGTTACCGACATGGCGAGGGGTGTTAATGCCGAGGTAATCAGTTCCACCTTTGATGAGCCTCCCCAGCGCCATATTCAGGTGGCCGAGATGGTGCTCGATAAGGCCCGGCGGCTTGTGGAGCACAAAAAGGACGTGGTTATCCTGCTGGACAGTATCACCCGTCTGGCCAGGGCTTATAATACAGTAGTGCCGCCAAGCGGCAAGATTCTTTCCGGCGGTGTTGACTCCAATGCTCTGCATCGTCCGAAGAGGTTTTTCGGCGCAGCTCGGAATATCGAAGAGGGCGGCAGCCTGACCATTCTTGCTTCAGCCCTGATTGAGACCGGCAGCCGGATGGATGAGGTGATTTTTGAGGAGTTCAAGGGCACCGGCAACATGGAGCTTGTGCTTGACCGGAAAATAGCGGATAGAAGAATCTTTCCGGCCATTGATATGGCCCGTTCCGGTACCAGGAAGGAAGAGCTTCTGCTCACACCGGAAGAGTTGAACAAGGTCTGGATTTTGCGCAAGCTCCTTGGGTCCATGAACCCCATCGATGCCATGGAGTTTTTCCGGGATAAAATGAAGGGGACCCGTTCCAACGCCGAATTTTTTGACTCCATGAAGGGTGGTTGATTTGTGCGGTATCATAATTCATGCTTGCAATAAAAAGAATACCACGATATATTCCACTGTTTTTTCCGACTATTTGAGAAAATGTGCCCGTCAGGGCCGTCTATAAGTTAATTTACTGGAGGTTCTGTCCATGAAAGAAGGTGTGCATCCGGAATATCATAAAATCAATGCCGTCTGTGCTTGTGGCAATGCTGTTGAACTCGGCTCGGTTCAATCTGAAATCAAGGTGGAAATCTGTTCTGCCTGTCATCCGTTTTTCACCGGCAAGCAGAAGCTGATTGACACCGCTGGCCGGATTGACAAGTTCAATAAGAAATACGGCAAGCAAGCAGCCAAGTAAAAAACACGATTTTCCCTGTGTTGATAGCGCCTTTGGTCCGTTCCTTTAAAAGGAGATGGTTCAGGGGCGTTCCTTTTTTAGCGAGATGATCATGTTTGCCCAACTTGAAAATGTTGCAGAACGCAAGCTTGCTCTTGAGGCGAAGCTCTCGGAGCCAGGGTTGGTCAGTGACCCGGCCGAATTTCGGCGGGTTGCGAAGGAGCATGCCAATCTGGCAAAGCTTGATGATCTGTACAACAGTTACAAGAAGGTAAACAAGGAAATAACCGACAATCGTCTTCTACTCCAGGAAGAAGACGATAATGAACTTCGGGAACTTGTCCGGGCCGATCTTGCAGAACTCGAAATCCGCCAGGAGGAATTGGTCAAGGAGCTTCGGGTTGCTTTGCTCCCCAAGGATCCAAATGATGACAAGAATACCCTTCTTGAAATCAGGGCCGGTACTGGTGGGGACGAGGCCGCGTTGTTTGTCAGCGATCTTTTCAGGATGTACAGCCGGTATGCCGAGCACCAGGGGTGGAAGGTTGAGGTGATGACCAGCAATCCCACCGGCATCGGGGGATTCAAGGAGATCATTGCCCTGATCAGCGGCGACCACGTCTACAGTAAGTTGAAATATGAATCCGGTGCCCATCGGGTGCAGCGTGTTCCCGAGACGGAAACCCAGGGACGGATTCATACCTCGGCAGTGACCGTGGCGGTTATGCCCGAAGCGGAAGAGGTGGAGGTGGATATCAGCCCCAATGATCTGCGGTTTGATGTTTATCGGTCCACCGGTTCAGGCGGACAGAGCGTTAATACCACCGATTCGGCGGTTCGAGTCACCCACTTGCCCACCGGCTTGGTGGTTACCTGTCAGGATGAAAAATCGCAGCATAAAAACAAGGCCAAAGCCTTGCAGGTTCTCCGTGCCCGGTTACTGGACAAGATGCAGCGCGAGCAGGACGAGAAGATGTCCGCGGACCGCAGGAGCCAAGTGGGCAGCGGCGATCGGAGCGAACGCATCAGAACCTACAATTTCCCACAGGGCAGGGTCAGTGATCATCGAATCAATCTCACCCTGTACCAGCTTGCTGATATCCTCTTGGGGAAACTCGATGATATCATCGATCCCCTCACTGTCCATTTCCAGACGGAAGCCTTGCAGATAATGCAATAAAGCGTGTCCCGAGGACGCGGTTTTCCGCTTTTCCCCGGGTGGAAGATCCGCCCATGATTCTCAAACAGGTATATCTTGAGAGTGTGCAACGCCTTGCCGATGCCGGCGTTCACGAGCCGGAAGTCGAAGCAGCCTTGTTGCTTGGCCATGTCCTGAGCTATTCCCGCACCCAGTTTTTTCTTGCCCTGCAGCAGGATATCCCTTCGCACCATCTTTCCCTTTTTAATAAGCTGCTTTCCCGGCGGCTTCTTCGGGAGCCATTGGCATACATTACCGGCGAACAGGAGTTCTGGTCGCTTCCCTTTAAGGTTTCTTCCAAGGTTCTCATTCCCCGTCCCGAGACCGAGGAACTTCTTGAAAAAGTAATGGAGTCGGTGCGCCAAGATGGTCTGCCGCCCGGGCCTGTACTGGACCTTGGCGTCGGCAGCGGGGCGATTACCGTGGTGCTGGCCCGTGAACTCACGGATCGGTTGGTGTTTGGCGTGGATATCTCCACGGATGCCCTGGAGATTGCCCGGGAAAATATCAGACACCATCAGGTGCAGCCAAGAATTTTCCTGATAAACGGGAGCTGGTTGACGGCCATACAGCAGAAAAAAAGGTTTGCCCTGGTTGTCTCTAATCCTCCTTACATTAACGCAACGGCGATGAATGCCTTGCAGACGGAAGTCACTTTCGAGCCCCGGGGTGCCTTGAGCGGTGGTGCTGATGGCCTATCCGATATCCGCGCCCTGGCGGCGCAAGTGCACCCGGTGATGCTTTCCGGCGGCTTGTTTTTTATGGAGATAGGGGCGGACCAACAGGAGTCGGTGCTGAAAATCTTTTCATCTTTTCCTGAATATGATAGGTTGCAGGTCCATTCCGATCTGGCAGGTTTGCCGCGTATTTTCCAGGCCCGTCGCTGCTGAGCCATTACAGGTGATATGCATACTGCTGATGTTGGCGGTTTCCGAATTGTAATTGTATGGGCGAATTTTTACCGAGATTCTTTTATTAAGTGAGAACTTCATGGACAAGATAGTTATAGAAGGTGGTTATCCCCTGCATGGCGAAATTCCGGTGAGCGGCGCCAAAAACGCGGCCCTTCCCTTGATGGCAGCCTGTCTGCTGAGTGGTGATTCGATTACCTTACGGAATGTGCCGGATCTTCGGGATGTCCGCACCTTTCTTACTCTGCTTGAATCTTTCGGGGTTACCTGGAAGAAAGAAGGTACTGTGCTGGTGCTTGATGCCTCCACTATTACCAGTTGCGAGGCGTCCTATGAGTTGGTGAAGACCATGCGGGCTTCCGTGCTGGTTTTGGGTCCCCTTCTTGCCCGAATGGGTACGGCCCGGGTTTCGCTGCCCGGAGGCTGCGCCATCGGCGCGCGTCCCATTAATTTTCATCTCCAAGGGTTGGAAAAACTAGGCTCACAGTACGAATTGAATCAGGGGTATGTCGAGGCCAAGGCATCGGGGCGACTGAAAGGGGGGACTGTTTGTTTCGATATCCCTTCGGTCACAGGAACGGAAAATATCCTCATGGCCGCGACTCTTGCCGAGGGTGTCACTGTGATCAAGAACGCGGCCCGTGAGCCTGAGATCGGCAATCTTGTTGATCTGCTCATCGGTATGGGAGCGCGGATCAAAGGCAAGAACTCAGACACCCTGGTGGTTGAGGGGGTGAAGAAACTGCACGGCGCCGAACAGGTGGTTATTCCTGACCGGATTGAGGCAGGGACCTATCTCATCGCTGTCGGCGCAGTTGGCGGCGAGGCTACGGTGACGCAATGTAACCCGCAGCACCTGCCTGCCCTGCTTGAAAAATTACGTTCGGCAGGGTTGTCTATCGAAGAAGGGACAGATCGCATCCATGTTACCCGCAAGGGTCCTCTCAAAAGCGTGGACATCAAAACCATGCCCTATCCGGGCTTTCCAACGGATTTACAGGCTCAGATCATGGCGTTGATGACCTTGAGTGATGGCCTGAGCGTAATTGCCGAGACCATTTTTGAGAACCGTTTCATGCATGTGGCTGAATTGCGGCGTATGGGGGCGGATATCAAGGTGGATGGCCACAGCGCCATTGTCACCGGCACCGGCCGGTTGAGCGGTGCGCCGGTGATGGCGACGGATTTGCGGGCAAGCGCTTCTCTGGTGATCGCGGCTCTTGCTGCCGAGGGGGAAACACATATTTCCCGGGTATATCATCTGGACCGCGGGTATGACAACCTGGTCGGCAAACTCTCGGAAGCCGGAGCCCGAATTCGGCGCGAAAAAGAGGACTAAGTTATCCCGGCAGGGTAATGCCCACCGTGGTGCCTTCTCCTTCCTTACTCACGATTCGGATCGTGCCGCCGTGTTCATCAATGATTTTGTAGACCATGGCCAACCCCAGACCGGTTCCTTCCGGTTTGGTAGTGAAATACGGGTCCATAACCCGTTCCAGAATATTCTCCGCTATTCCGCACCCCGTGTCCCGAACAGTTATTGCAACGGTATCCG
>JAHJTI010000145.1 GCA_018829945.1 Pseudomonadota bacterium
CGATCAGGGATTGATGTTCGGCTACGCCTGTACCGAAACCCGGGTCTTGATGCCCATGCCCATCACTTATGCGCATCGACTCACCAAGCGGCAGGCCGAGGTGCGCAAGGCAGGTCTTCTGCCCTGGTTGCGTCCCGATGCGAAAAGCCAGGTCACCATTGAATACGAAAACAAGAAACCCAAGCGGGTCGAGGCCATTGTTCTCTCCACCCAGCATTCCCCGGAGGTTGATTACGAAGATCTCAAGGCGGGTGTCATGGAAGAGATCATCAAGCCCATAATTCCCGCCGAGATGGTGGACAAGGACACCAAGTATTTCATCAATCCCACCGGCCGGTTTGTTATCGGCGGCCCGGTCGGCGATTGCGGGGTGACCGGCCGCAAGATCATCGTTGATACCTATGGCGGCATGGGCTCCCACGGCGGCGGCGCTTTTTCCGGCAAGGATCCCTCCAAGGTGGATCGCTCTTCCTCATACATGGGCCGTTATGTGGCCAAGAACCTGGTGGCTGCCGGGATCGCCACCGAGCTTGAGGTGCAGATCGCCTATGCCATCGGCATCTCCAAGCCGGTCTCCATCAACGTCAACTCGTTTGGCACCGGCAAGATCAGCGATGAGCGGATCAAGGCGCTTATCGACGTGCATTTTGATCTGCGGCCCAAGGCCATCATTCAGCATCTTGATCTTCTGCGGCCGATCTACAAAAAAACCGCAGCCTATGGCCATTTTGGCCGGGAGCGGGAAGAATTTACCTGGGAGCGCACCGACAAGGCCGAGGCATTACGGGCTGACGCCGGCATTAAATAAACTCACGATCCATCCTGTGCCAAGGCGCAGTCAGGAGGAAACACCGATGAAAGCACCAGCAAAAAAAGCACCAGCAAAAAAGACCCCTGCTAAAAAAGCTCCGGCGAAAAAACAGGGTGATTTCAAGGTTGCGGATATGAGTCTGGCCGATTGGGGCCGCAAGGAAATCCGGATCGCGGAAACCGAGATGCCCGGACTTATGGCCCTGCGCGAGGAGTTCGGCAAGAAGAAGCCCCTCAAGGGCGCTCGGATCTCCGGCTCCCTGCACATGACCATCCAGACCGCGGTGCTGATCGAGACCCTGGTTGCCCTGGGCGCTCAAGTACGTTGGGCCTCCTGCAACATCTTTTCCACCCAGGACCATGCCGCTGCTGCCATTGCTGCGGCAGGTATTCCTGTTTACGCCTGGAAGGGGGAAACCATCGAAGAGTATTGGTGGTGCACGGAAAAGGCCCTCACCTGGCCGGACGGCAACCCGCCCAACATGATTTTGGACGATGGCGGCGATGCCACCCTTCTGGTCCACAAGGGCGTGGAGTTCGAGAAAGCGGGCAAGGTGCCTGCCGCCAAAAAAAGTGATAATGAAGAATATCAAGCCGTACTGGCCGTGCTCAAGCAGGACCTGGCTGCGGACAAGAAAAAATGGACCACCGCTGCCAAGGCCATCCGCGGCGTGACCGAAGAAACCACCACCGGGGTACATCGTCTCTACCAGATGGAGAAGGGCGGCAGTCTGCTCTTCCCGGCCATGAACGTCAATGACTCGGTGACCAAATCCAAGTTCGACAACCTCTATGGCTGCCGTGAATCATTGATGGACGGCATTAAGCGCGCCACCGATGTGATGATTGCAGGTAAGATTGCCGTGATTCTCGGTTACGGCGACGTCGGCAAGGGCTGCGCCCATGCTTTCCGCGGTTTAGGCGCTCAGGTGTGGGTTACCGAAGTCGACCCGATCTGCGCGCTCCAGGCAGCCATGGAAGGCTACCGGGTGATTACCATGAAAGAGGCGGCGAGTCAGGGAGATATCTTTGTCACCTGCACCGGTAACGAAAAGGTCATCGATCACGGTCACATGAAGGCAATGAAGAATGAGGCCATTGTCTGTAATATCGGTCATTTCGATTCTGAGATCGATGTCGCCTCTCTGCGCAAGTATACCTGGGATAACATCAAGCCTCAGGTGGATCACATCATCTTCCCGGACGGCAAACGGATTACCCTGCTGGCCGAAGGGAGGTTGGTGAACCTGGGCTGTGCCACCGGACACCCGAGCTTTGTGATGTCTGCTTCCTTTACCAATCAGGTGCTGGCCCAGATCGAGCTGTTTGCCAACGCCAAAAAATACCAGAAAAAGGTGTATGTGCTGCCCAAGGTGCTGGACGAGAAGGTGGCGCGCCTCCATCTCAAGAAGCTCGGCGTGCATCTCTCCGAGCTTTCCAAGGTTCAGGCCGCGTATATAGATGTGCCGGTTGGCGGCCCTTACAAGCCGGACCATTACCGCTATTAGCCGTATCTTTTTTCTGGAACAAAAAATGGGCGCTTTCCCAGTCGGGGGGCGCCCATTTTTTGTTGTAATTTAGACTCAGCTTATCGGAAGCAGGCGAATTCCGGCCGCAAATTATCCTCAAGAGCAAGGCTGCCATCGGAACTTCTAATTTTATAGCATGGAGGATACGGGGCATTCCTTACATTATGGGCGGTAACAGAATTCCAGACTTCAACAAAAGGTTTGTGGGCGATGTTGCCCATATTTGAAAAATCTTTGGCTATATCGCACCCCAACACGTCGAAATCAGGAGTTACTTCGATTTTTGTCAGCCCGATAGAGCAGCTCCTGCAGCTAAACGTGGCATTTTTATGGAAATCCCATGATTCCGGGCTTTCTTCCGCACCGTACGACCGGAGCATGATTCTCAAGGAAGGCAGAAAGAGATCGGGAGGAAATTGCTTCGCATGCTCGTTAAGCCGCATCCAAAAATCATACGCCTGCGAATCGTTAATCAGTAGTTCAGGATGCCTGAGTGACCGTTCGGTGCGCTGAATATTAAGGAAGTGGAAGCGTTTTACAGCCGGATACAATTCGTCGATGATCAAATGAGCGGTATCGATGTTCATACTGCTGAGGACGCATGATATCTGGAGCTGTAAGCCGGACTTCGCGAGATTTTTGATGTTTCGCAGCACGGTCTCCCCCATCCCTCTTGTCAGATCGTTGATGCGTGGATCTGGTGAATCAAGCGAAATCTGAAGGATCATTTTTTTGCCGTCCGCAATGTCGGCAAGTCGCGCGGCGTGTTTTTCGTTAAGCAGCACGCCATTAGACAGCACCCCCATTTGCATGTCGCTGTCAAGTATCTGCTGAATAACTTCGAATATCTGCGGGTGGAGAAACGGTTCTCCACCCGCAATGGTTATGTCAAAGACTTCCAGGTTTTTGAGCTCATCCACCAGCATGAAAAGTCTTGCCGGTTCCATGTGGATGTTTCGGGAGGCGTCCGCATAGCAGTATTTGCATGCGAGATTGCACCCCCCCGTAACCCAGAGGCTGACGGTGAGCGGGGCTTTCAGGGGAGCCCGATAGGCTATATCGATGCCCATAGTCCGGCGCCTTTAAGAAAACTGACAAACGAGTCCATTTCATCCGCGGAAAAGGCCTTTGATTTAAACGCTTCCATCTTTGCCGTGGGAATTTTTTTCATTTCTTCGAGCAGTTTGTATCCTGCTTTGTTCACTTTGTATACTCGGTCATTGACAGGATCGAGAACGAGGCCTCCGAACTCCTCCTTGCGCATGATGAGTTTTGCCATGACGTCTTCACCCGGGTGCATCCGTGATGAGTACGAAGGGGATTTGGTATAGTCCTGGACCCATTGATTGTGTATCCACTGCGCAGACCAGTCATTCGCCATTCCCTTGATCTTTTCCTTGAAGGTGTTGCTGGCAACAGCCTCCCTGGATATCAGGCCCCCGGTAACGTCCTTGCGGACCTCGGAGTGGCGTTCAAGAAACGTTATATGCCCCTTCCCCACAGGGAATTCCTGGTTCATTGAGTACAGGTAGAGCTCAATCTTTGGTTTTTCTTGTTTAGCCATTTTTCTCCCTCCCTTGTTAGGTTTTGAGATCAAAGAGCAGACCGGCTGCTTATTGCAGTCGCTCGCATCATGCGTCTACATGCGTTAAGGCGAACAGTAATTTATTACATTTTAACTTCAGGCAAGTGACATGGGCCCCTTTCCTACACATATATTACGTTAGGGAAATATTTTTTGTCAATACATGTATTGAGAAGGGTTAAAGGGACAGACCGCTGACGTTGAATGGGGTGGAAGTGCAATGAATGTGCAGGGGTGAATTTTTCCGGAAGGTCATGGAAGCGTATCGGTCGGTTCGTTTTATAACATGGCACGTGTTGCTTTTTAAAAATTACCGAAAGACAGGACAAAGGGAAGCGGGCTGAATAGGGTGCGTACAGAGAAAAGATATCCTGCTTTCATCTTGCAACAGATCATGGTCGCGCGTCCTCAAGCCATTGTTTAAAAGGTCGGTCGGCAATTTTCAAGGCGAACAACCCCTGGAGCAGCGGTTCGACAAGAGCGTGTTCTTCCGGGGCAATGAGGAAGCCGGGAATGGGGGCGGTGGCCTCTCCGTAGCTGATCGCTGCCTTATTGTTCAGCCCTGCCAGCATTTCCACCATGGTACCCCAACATCCGTCGTTGTCCAGATGCTCGATGCATTGGAGCAACGCGGTCGCGCCGGCAAGATACCCTGGCGGCATCTCCGCCACTCCGCTGACGGCGCAGGGGTCCATGGAGGCAAAGAGCCGGCAGCCGAAGGGCCGAACCGGGTAGATGCTGCAGCTCTCTTCCTTGAGAAACGGGCAGGGGCGCAGGTCCCAGTTTTCCGCCTCTTCCACGGACTCGCCCCTGAGATGGGCATCAACAAAGGTGTTGGTGGTGCACTGGGACTTCCGGTTTGCTGTTGGTTGAAACGCTGGTTCGGCAATTTCGGGAAGCCGGTTGCTCGCGGCAAGAAAGGTCAGAATCTCATTTCCTTCCAGGCTGGTCATGGTGACACTCCGGGTGCAGCAGGTGGCGCATCCCTTGCGACAGACAAAGGAGAAGTCCTCGGCCCACCGGGCAAAGGTGTCATAGAGCGTGGTAAGCAGCTGCCTCTGGATCGGGCGAGAAATCATGGCGGATTCACTCCTGCGCCAGGGAGATATCCCCGGAGATAATGGTATGGATTTGATCCCGGCCATCCCGGATGTGGAGAAGTCCCTCCTCGTCAGGACCAAGGGAGATGCCGGTGATGATCCTCCCCTGAGTATTCACCCAGGAGACTTGTCGGCCGGCGTGGATATTTCTTTTACGCCATTCGGATAGAATCCCGGAAAAATCCCCCTGTTCCAGGCGGGCCACAACGAGGTGCAGCTCGGCAAGGATACCGGCGAGCAAGGGGCCACGATCATGGTGGATGGTGGATTCGGCCAGCAGTGAAGTGGCCTTGTCCCGGAGGTCTCCGGCAAATGCGTCCGCTGGAGTGTTCACATTCAGGCCGATGCCGATTACCACTGCGGGTTGTCCGGTTCCTGTCATAGCCTGGGTTTCGGTCAGGATCCCGCCGCATTTCTTGCCGTGGAGGAAAAGATCGTTGGGCCATTTCAGGCCTGGTCGGCAGGAGGTATGGCTTTCCAGCCCCTTGCACAGGGCAAGGCCCGCGGCCAGGGTGAGCTTGGGAAAGTCCGCAGGCTCAAGATGCGGTCGGAGGATCAGCGAGAAATACAGCCCGGTTCCGGGAGGCGAAAGCCAGGTCCTTCCTTCAAGACGGCCTCGACCGGCGCTCTGGCTGTCGGCCACGACCAGAGTGGAATCTGTAGCGCCGGTATTGCTCAATGCCAGGGCGAGATCGTTGGTGGAGCCGGTGTTGGAAAAAAAATGGACAGGGTGGCGGCCAAACTCGCCGGTAAGGATCATGTTTTGCCAGAGGTTGTCAGACATGGTTTCCAGCTTTTTCGTGAAAGTCGAAGTTGCGGTAATGGTTCGATCCCGGCACCGACAGTATAATCTCGGTTCTTGCCGTCCTCTTTATTTCCCCGAACCCCTGACGGTGCCATATAGTCTCATTACAGCCTCCGGCTGGATTCGCTGATAATTTTATTCAAAAAATCTTCTTCTGTCCCACCCTGCGGTGCCGATTCTTTCATCTGTTCGGCCCAGCCGGCAATCTGACTCAAGGCCTCGCGTTGTTCCAAAATGATGTTTTCCCAGGCTCGCCGCTCATGAATAAAGGAGTCGATGCTGTCCTGGGACAGTTGCAAAAGCGCGGCCTTGGTTGCGGGGCTGAGGCACTGATCGACACCTTTCTGCTCATCGAGAATATTAAGAAACCTTGCCCGCAAGCTGTTATGGGAGGCGATGGTGTTTGCGGGGTTCAGCGTCTGCTGATAGGAAAGAATCCGCGCAAGTTTTGCCTTGATCTCCTCGGCCCGAACCGGCTTGGCAAGATAGTCAAAGGCACCGAGGCGCATGGCCTCGATGGCAGAATCCACCGTACTGAAGTCGGTCACCATGACTACGGCGCAGGACGGGTTGGACTCCTTGGCGTATTTGATGACATCAAGCCCTCCTTCTGTGGGGTGCTCGGTTCCGGGCATGTTTTTGTCGGTCACCACGGCATGGAATTGCTGTTCACTCAAAAGCGCGATGGCTGAAGCCGCATCATGGGCAGTCATGGTCTCGCAGTTCTGTCTTTCAAGCCCCAGCCTGAGAACCTCACGGGAAGTGGGTTCATCATCAACAACCAACACGCGAATTGCGAGATTACTGATCGCTGGCGTAACCATTGTTTTCTCCTTCAGGGTACGGATTACAATAATTTTTCCTGTGTGCCCGGTGATTTAATCCAAACAGTACCGCTTTCAACATGCAACGATACGGTACGGGAAACACTGCCGCCCGTATCCTTTTGTGCAACTGGGATATGAAGGCTGTGAAGAGCCTGGTGTGTTGCCTGGAGAATCCTTTCCCCGATATGAAAAGGATTTTTGATTTTTATCACAGCGGCACCGCCAGCCAATTTGGCGATAATCCCCGGACCATGCGCGAAATATCGGCCGGCTGCGGCACGGACTTCTTTGAGCAGTAAAGGTACTGCCGTAGCGGCATAATATCCATCCCCGTGGTTTTTGCCGGCATGGCAAAGTGGATCCGGCAGGACAATGTGGACAAGTCCCATGGTTTTTGTCAGCGGATGGTGAAGGATCAAAGCAACGCAGGAACCAAGGGCATAGGTGCGTAATATATCTTCACTATTATTGGAGACGGCCCATCCGCCGATTCCCACTACCTTGAGATTGGTCATGTCCTTTTGCGCGCCGAGCAGTCTTTAAAAGAGGATTGTATTATTACTGTTATCACTATTTTCGTCTTTCCGGAAAAAAATACTGGCAAAAGATGGTCTGCCATGCAGTAATCAAAACAGATTACTGAAATCCGAGGATAATCGGGCAATGATCCGATCCCATTATATCACTTAAGATAGCAGCCTCGGTCACTCGGTTTTCGCTTTTGTGATCCACACAGAAGTAATCAATCCGCCAGCCGATGTTCCTGGCTCTGGCGTTGAAGCGGTAGCTCCACCAGGTATATTGGTCCGGTTCCTGGTTGAATACCCGGAAGGTATCAACAAACCCTGCTTCAATAAAATGGTCCATCCAGGCCCGTTCCTCGGGGGCATACCCCGGGTTTTTTTCATTCTGCTTCGGGTTGGTCAGGTCGATCTCTTTGTGCGCCACATTGAAATCCCCGCAGATCACCACCGATTTTTTGGCGGCCAGGGATTTGGCAAAGGCCAGCAGGTCGTTGTTGAATTGGAGCTTGTAATCCATGCGGAGCAGCCCGTGCTGGGCATTGGGGAAATAGGCGTTTACGAAAAAGAAGTCACCAAACTCCAGGGTCAGCACCCTTCCTTCATAATCGTGATCTTTGTGGTCGATGCCGTATATCACCGAAAGGGGCAGTTCTTTGCTGTAGGTCGCCACCCCGGCATACCCCTTTTTCTGGGCGGAAAACCAGTAGGGGGTGTACCCGGGAATATTTTTGAGCGTTTCCGGCAGTTGTTCCGGCATGGCCTTGATTTCCTGGAGGGCCACCAGGTCGGCGTTCAATTTGGTGAGGATCTCGACAAATCCTTTTTTTTCCACGGCTCTGAGACCGTTGACATTCCAGGAAACGAATTTGCGCATGCCATCCTCGGTCGTTTTTTGATGGGTCTGAGAAAATGGCCCTTCGACAAGGCTCACCTGAGCTTGGTCGAAGGGTTCAGGGCGAAGGGAGGATTGTTTTATTGATTGAATATTCCGTTTGTGCTGAGCCTGTCGAAGCACCTTTCTCGGCTTCACCCCGATCTGCGGGCAATGTTTGGCGATGACGCAACGGTCGCAATGGGGTGCCACAGGTCTGCAGGTTCCCTGCCCAAAGGCAACCAGGGTGGAGTTGATGGTCAGCCAGTATTGGGGTGGCAGTTTTTCCCTGAGCGCCATCTCGGTTTCCAGCGGGGTCTTGGTTTCCACATACCCCCAGATGTTCATGATCCGATGCACATGGGTGTCCACACAGATCGCCGGTTTTTTAAAGGCCACCGCCACCACCAGGTTGGCGGTTTTTCGGCCCACGCCGGGCAGCCGGGTGAGGGGTTCGACCGCATCGGGAATCCGGTTGTCAAACTCACTGGCCAGTACGCTTGGCAGGCGGGCGAGAAACCCGGCCTTGTTTTTATAAAAACCCACCGGGAAGATCAGCCTGGCAAGATGTTCTTCGCTGAGTGCGGCCAGTCCGGCGAGGTCGGGAGCTTCCGCGAATAGCCTGGCCGCCGCCTTGGCCGTTGTTTCGTCCTTGGTCCGGGCCGAGAGGATGGTCGCCACCAGCACCTTATAGGGATCTTTTGTTTGCACGGCAATGAGATCGACTATGGGTACGGCATACCCCGCGACTTCTTTGCTGAGTATTTTTAAAACCTTCGGCAGGGGGAAATCCATGGTACATTCCTGAATAAATGTTGCACAATGCAGCGTATAGGTATGGTTACGCATCATTTTTTGCAGATGATGCGTAATGCAACAGCTCTGTTTCAGAGAGGAACAGTTTTTCCTTGACAGCACATTTTGAGAGCAGTAAGCATACCGAAAATTTTAAGAAATAGCCACAGCCGCGGAGCAGGGAAAGACATCTGTCTGCCGCATCACATGTCGATTGTCCTCGGTTGCTTGCAAACGTTCACAATACGGTTCATTTTTCATATATTTTACTTTTATTTTTGCTTTGGCTTTAGCGAAGACAAGGAGGAAACAAGGATGCAAGGTAACATCAAGGAGAAGGCGGGGATGCTGTTTGCCTCCCTCATGTGCGCCATTATGCTGAGCCCGGCCTGGGCTTTGGCAACGGAAGTCACGGAAATGGCACCGGTCCCGGCTGTTGGAGATGCTGACTGGTGGAAGTGGCCCCTGATTTTGTTGATCGTCACTTTTGTCATGGGCATTATTGCGGTGCTCGGCGGTGTTGGCGGCGGGGTACTCTTCGTGCCCATCATCGGCGGGTTTTTCCCTTTTCACCTTGATTTTGTCCGCGGCGCCGGCCTGTTGGTCGCCCTGTGCGGCGCTCTGGCTGCCGGTCCCGGCCTGCTGAAGGCCAACCTGGCCAGTCTGCGTCTGGCCATGCCTGTGGCGCTCATCGCCTCGACCATGGCCATTGTCGGCGCCATGGTCGGTCTGGCCCTGCCCACACACATAGTCCAGCTTTCTCTGGGCGGCACCATCCTCGGTATCGTCGCCATCATGCTTACCGCCAAAAAATCAACGGTTCCCGATGTTCCCCACGCGGACGCGCTTTCCTCTGCTCTGCGCATCACCGGTGTTTTTTATGAGCCTACCACCAAGGAAGAGATCAACTGGAAGGTTCATCGCACCATTCCCGGCCTCTTTACCTTCATCATCATCGGTTTCATGGCCGGCATGTTCGGTCTGGGCGCCGGGTGGGCCAACGTACCGGTATTGAACCTGATGATGGGCGCGCCGCTCAAGATCAGCGTGGCTACCTCCAAGTTTCTTTTGTCCATCACCGATACCTCCGCTGCCTGGATTTACCTGAACAAGGGCTGCGTAATTCCCATGATGGTTGTGCCTTCGCTCATCGGCATCATGCTGGGGTCGTTTGTCGGAGTCCGGTTGTTGAAAGTCGCCAAGCCGACCTTTATCCGCTGGATGGTTATCGTCATTCTCCTCTTTGCCGGCCTGAAGGCTGTGCAGAAGGGTTTGAGCACCATGGGCATCAGCCTGTTCTAATCGTATATTTCAGGGAGGATTACTATAATGACACAAAATAATACCCAGGCAACCAAGGAACAGGTGCTCTACGCCGATGTTCTTGAAAAAGGCATGTACGCAGGATTGCTCCTCATGGTGATCACCTTTGCCCTGTATGTGCTGCGCGTCATCCCGCCGATTGTACCGCGGAGCGAGATTTCTATCTATTGGAGCATGCCGGTGCATGACTACCTGGTGGCCATTAACACCAATTTTCTGCACTGGGAAACCCTGCCCACCGGGTGGTCCTGGGTGAAGCTCCTCGGCTATGGCGATTTCCTGAACTTCATGCCGGTGGCCATTCTCTCCGGGGTTACCATTGTCTGCTATAGCATCATCGCTCCCGGGTTGTTCCGCAGGGGCGACAAGGCCATGGGCATCATGGCCATCGCCGAGGTGGTTATTCTTTCTCTGGCAGCCAGCGGCCTGCTTTCCGTCGGACATTGATTCTGTAACCAACAGGTTTTGTAATAAAAAAGCCATCCTGCCCTTGCGGCTGGATGGCTTTTTTTGTTTCATGCAGGGATGTTTCGATTGTGTTTCAGATCCCGGGTTTTTGGCTCTCCCGGTGGGCGATGGCGATTTTTTCCACCAGGGTTTCCAGGTCAATGGGTTTGAGGCAGTAGTCGCTGGCCCCGTATTCCAGACCGTGCATGCCCGTTTGCATGCATGCGTGACCTGTCAGCAGGATGACTGGCAAAGCCGGCCATTTTTCCTTGATCTCCCGCAGGCAATCCACGCCGTCCCGGTCCGGAAGCATCACATCCAGGACCACGACTTCGGGCCAGCCCGAGGCAATAACCGTCAACCCCTCGGCGCAGGTGAGTGCGGTTTTTGCGGAATATCCCCGACGGATCAACCTTTTGCAGGTTGTTTCCACGAAATCGGCTTCATCGTCAATGAGCAGGATTTTCAGGTCCGTGGTCATGTTCTCCCTCCGTTGTTGGAATGAGCAGGGTGTGCAGATCGGTCATGATTTTCCGGCGGTATCCTGCGGCCATGCCTTCGTCC
>JAHJTI010000016.1 GCA_018829945.1 Pseudomonadota bacterium
CTGGCTTTGCTTCATGTTCAGGGCATGGAGCATAAGATTGAGGGAGTTCACCAGCTCAATCCCTTCCACAGAGCAGCGAACCTCGTCATTTACCGGAATAGAGGCCATCTCCCCCTGCATGATCCTGGCCGAAGCCTCGCGGATTGCGGCGAGAGGCCGCATAATCCAGCGCATCATGTAGAGAATCAGCACAGATCCAAGGACCACGGCCAGAACAAGAATCAAAACCGCGGACTTCTGGTAGCCGGCAACTTCACGCTCCACCCGGACCCGCGCCCTGGTATCCATGTCGAAAATAATCCTGGTAATATCCTGGCCGTGTTTGCGCAGGGCATTTTCCAGAGACTGTTTGTTTTTTGCAGACAAATTATCTTGCAAAAGGTGGCGGGAAACAGCTTCATACTGACCAAGCTCCTTGTTATACAAGGATTCAAGCTCGATCTGATTTTCAAGAAGAACCGCCCTCACTGCGACAATGGAAGCTCTGACCTGGTCAACATAGTCGAGGGCGTTCAGCAGATCTTTCCGGTCATTGAACAAAAAATAATTTTTTTCATGCCTTCTTATTTCAAGGACTTTCTGGTTCAACTCATAAAACGATTCGATAATGCGGATTTTGTCTTCCATCCGCCATAAGGCATAGGTTGCGGTTGACGTGGCCATAATCCCAAGGCCGGCGACAATGCAGATCGTGACCAAAAGTTTTCCACGAATGGACCTAATCCCAGGAAAAAGAAACCGGCAGGGAGGCTGGCCTGACGCCACCTCAACCCTGTCTCTTGTGTCCCGCGTATCTTGGGGTCCGGAGTCGCTACCTTTCATTCTTTTGCCCTGTCGGTTTCCACGGCACGATAAATCACCTGTTTCAGTTCATCCAGCCGGAAAGGTTTGGCAAGGAAGGCAAAAACCCCATGTTTCTGTGCCAGTTCAGCCGTGTCGGCAGAAGCGTAACCGGTGATGATGATCACCCGGGTTCCGGGGTTCGTGGCCCGCACCCGTTTCAAAACCTCAATACCGTCGATCCCTTCCATTTTCAAATCGGTCACCACGATATCAAACGATTTGTTCTTTATGGCGGCCAGGGCCGAGGTCGAATCGGTATAGGTCTCAACCTCAAAACCGATCTTATCGAAAACCTGCTTGAGCCGTTTGCCTACAATGGGTTCGTCATCCACCACCAGAAGACGCGTGCTTGTCTCGCTCATTGTTACACCTCCATGCTATCGTTTATCGGCGACAACGCCGTAGTCACCCATGAGAAATGCCTCGGCATAACGGGCCACGGCCTGATCATCGGTCATCTGCACATCCAACTGCCTGGTGAAGCCGATCAGCCGGCCAAGAATATCCAGGGTCCGCTCCATCTCGCTTTGGATCAAATTGCCGGTTCGGGCAATAACCAGATCCCCTCTGGTTTTAACGCTGAAATCGAAAGCTTCCAGGATAGTGGCGATAAGAGTCGCCCGCCGCGAACGTTTGGCTATATCGGTGGCCCCGCCGAGAAATCGGAAATAAATATGGTTGTCGCGCTCCACATCATGACAGAATGCGTCGATGATATTAAAATGATACCCGAACCGGAAACAGAGGTTCACATAGGTTTCGCTGATGATGGCGATATTGTGCCCGGTGTACTGTCCGGACAAGGTGTCCTGCGGTGTGGTCATCATGCTGTGCATCATGTCTCTGAAACTCACCGGCATGGTCTCCTGATGCCAGGCCCCAGGGAAAAGCATGCCCTGGAGGATGGCCCGAAAGGGGATCGAGCGGATGGCGGTAAAAGGAATCAGGTCCCGGGGGGCGTCCGGGGCAATGCCGCCGCCGATGTCGATGGCAAGGATGCCTGCCTGAATCGGCAAATCCAACCGTCTTGCCATGCCTCCGGGCAGACAGCGGTCATCCCGCCCCAGTTCCACCAATTCAAGCACCGCGGTTTCATGGATAAAGCGCAGCACATCGTGGAAGGTTTTGCAGCCTTCCGGCTTAAATTCCTGCATCAGCGGATCAACCAGATTCAACCGGGAAACATCTCTGAGAATACGACGCAACATCCTGAATTCTGGCGCCATATGCAAGTCCATGCTGGTTGTCGCCTGATAGGTCAGGAGTTCCACAACCCTGCCCCGGTAGATTCGGCGATCCTCGGCATCCACGGTTATTTCCTCGCCGGGAGTCACTTTGGCCATGATTTCCGGAACTCCGACCAGACAAGGAACCCGCAATTCGCGACACAGGGTGGCCATGTGGCTTGCCGGCGTTCCCACCTCGGTGACAATCGCCGCCGCCCGGTGCATAACCTGAACAAAATGAGATGAATCGCGGTGACTGATAAGTACCGCACCCTCGGGGAAATCTTTGAGATCGGCAAGATTTTCAACCCAATAGACTGGTCCGGCGCCAATCCCCTGCTGGGCCACCCGTCCCGCATCCGCAGCAATCAGTTCATATCCCTCAAGCTTTTCATAAAGACGGGGCTTTCCCTTTGCACTCTCCGTAATCAGCAAAGGCCTGGACTGCAAAATGTAGAGGGTTCCCAGCGGGTCCACGGTCCATTCGATGTCCTGGGGACGCTTGAAAAAAGTTTCCAAATGGTTTGCCAGTGATGCCAGCTCCAGAAGTATCCGATCGTCAAGGCAAGGAGCCTCAGCCTGATCGTTCGATACCGCCTGCAAGGCAAGCCCGCCATCCGCTTCACCAGTCGGCAGCAGGGATTCATGCTTTGCAGCAATCACCCGTTCAACAATCTGAAGGGATTCCCCTTTGGCAATTCTGAAAAAATCAGTGGGAACCTGCCCCTCGACCACTGCCTGCCCTTGACCTAAGGCACCGACCACCACCATGCTGTGCGATCCTGGTTCCATAGGATCAACGGAATAGATAATACCGCTGGCTCTGGCCGGAATCATGCGCTGGCAGCAGGCAGCAATGGACATGGTGCCTCCTTCGGGAAACACCTGACGGCGGTAGCGGATAGCCTTTGAGCCAAATAGGCTGGCCGTTACTTCCAGATACGCGTGATACACTGCCTCGGCCTGAGGAGGAACCTGCAAAACAGAATGAAACTGCCCGGCAAAGGAGAAATCCATATCCTCTTCCTGGGCGCTGCTCCGAACCGCCAGAAAAAAAACGGGATCGCTGACCGAGGCAAGCCGTTGGAGAGAATCGGCCAAAGACTCGAGAAAACCTGATGGCGGCTCTGCGCGGAGCACTTTTTCCTGCAAAAGACTGCGCAAGTCATCAACCGCTTCTTCATCGGAATGGTGATCGGAAAGCAGGTGCTCAAATCGGTCAAATTCCGGCCTCAGCCCATTTACATCCAGCAAATCGTGAAACAACCGGGTGGTGATCACAAACCCTTCCGGAACCCGCACCCTGGGATTATGCAGCAACTCGGATAGATGCGCGGCCTTACCGCCCACCAGAGGCCAATGACGGGTCTCGACTTCGGCAAGCCAGATCAACGGCGGACCTTCCCGGTCGTCCCTTTTATTGAGAATGGCTCGAACCCTGGCCTCCATGGGAGTGAACACTTCGTGGAGAGCCGCGTATTGGTCTTGGGTCAAGGTATTGATGGCGGCGATGGCGCGACGCATGGCAACGATCATCTCCTCAACAGTGGATTCCACATAACGGAGATCAAAAAGATATTCGCCGCTCAATTTTTCGCCCATGTCGGCAATGATTTCAAGGGCTTGATTGTTTGCCTTGAGAACTTCGCGAAATTGAGAAAATACCAGGGAAAGAGGACGACAGACCTTGGGCGTGAACCAGCGTGTAGCTAAAACTTCTTTCAGGAAATCACGGAGGCCCATGCGCTGCAATCCTAAAAAAGAATCGGCGCAGGGCAGATCAGGCTCCCCTTTTCTGTCCTGCGCCTCGGAAGAAAGTTAAAAAATACAATCAGTGGCTGCCGCCGCCTTTCTTAAAAATAGCGCCAACGGCCAAGCCCGCGAATAACGCGATGACGACTGCCATTATTCCATACAATCCGGCCTGATCAAAGGCCATTTTTGAAAGAAACTTCGTTATCCCGACACTTTTGACCTCAAAGTTGGTCGAGGATCGGTCAACCACCTTGCCGTCTCTGGCGGCAATCACCTCAATCGTATATACTCCAGGAGGTGCCTGATACGGCCAGGCAACGTCCACCTGATAGGTATTGCCCTTCACTCCATGCTGCCGGACAACTCGTCCTTCCTGGATGTCGTATACTTTTTCCTCTTTCTTGAACTTGAGATATTCGTCGAACCATTTCGCGTCCGCAGGATTTCCCCCACTGTCTTCAATCCGGGTATGCGCACGGAGCGCCTCATAACCGAGGAGGTTTTGATTGCGTTCCTCCACGCTCAGGATACGGCTGAGTTCGTCGGTGCTGTACAGCATGTAAATATGGGGCGTATCCTTAAACTCAATGGTTCCCTTTTTCATCCAGACCACGCCGCCGACCTTTTCTTTATATTTCAGAGCGGTGTCAGCAGGCTCGCTGGTGATGGTGACGATCAGATCATCACTGCTTGCGCTTTGGCCGGTGATCGACAACTGTGCGCCATGATAGGTCAGGGTAATAGGAATGTTCTCCGGGGTTACCGAACAGGTAAGCGCCTGAGCCGCCGGGACGGGCAGAAGAGCAAGCCCGAGCAGAACAACCGCTGCCATGGACACATATTGAGAGAAATTCATAAATGTACGTTTCATTTTAATGGCCTCCCGCATAGGAAAGCAGAATGGAAGGCTCCATTACCAGTTCAAGGACAATCTTGACGGTAACCGCAAGCACAATGATGGAAAGCAGTATCTTCAACTGCTCGCCATGAAGTTTCTTGCCCAGCACGGTGCCGATCTGAGCGCCGAACACCGATCCCACAAGGAGAAGAAGCGCCAGCATAAAATCAACTGTGTGGTTGGAATAGGCCTGGAGGTAGGTAACCTCAATGCAGGTAAAAAGAATCTGAAAAAGGCTGGTTCCCACGACCACATGCATCGGCATCCGCAGCATGTAAATCATCACCGGAACCATGAGAAAGCCACCTCCGACTCCCATGATTGCAGCAAGGACCCCGACAAAAGTGCCAAGAACAAGCGGGACAAGAGCCGAGTGGGTGACACCTGATTTCTCGAAATATACCTGCATGGGCAAGGCCGCAAAAAAACCGCCTTTTTTCTTCTTGGGGGATGAAGGTTGATCGGTTGTTGCCGCAGCTTTCTTGGTTTTTCGCATGGCGTGCAGGCTTTCGACGAACATGAAACTGCCGACCAGTCCCAACATGATCACATAGGTCATTTTGATCATGAAATCCGCGCCGCCGGTGGCCCGCAGGATTTTAATCACCTGAACCCCGCCGGCTCCTCCGACAAATCCGCCGATCAGCAGATAAAAGCCCATCTTGAAATCCACGTTGCCGAGACGCCAGTGAGAAAAGGTCCCGGAAGCGGATGCCGCCACAATCTGATTGGCATCCGTCGCCGCCGCAATTGTCGGCGGGATGCCGATCATCATCAGGAGCGGAGTCATGAGAAACCCTCCACCCACACCAAAGAGGCCGGACAACAGCCCGACCCCCAAACCCAGCCCCATCACCACCAGATAATTGACGCTGGTGAGGGCTATTGGCAGATACATGTACATCTTCTTCCTCCTTTACTCATTCTTGTTGTGCTGCAATACCGTTGAAAAAATATCGATCCCCTCGCCTCCATCCGGAGAAAATTCCCCGGGCATGGAAGTTTGGAACCGGCTGTTAGCCTCTGCAATGGCGCGCCCAAGCGTTGCCGCATCCCATGGAGTCATGATAACAGACCACAGGTCAGGCAGATACCAGTTTACGCTGGACTGAAGTTGCTTGCGAAGCAAATTCACCCAGACGGTTTTTCGTTCAAAGCCTTTGCGGTCATTGACCCCGAGAACAAGACAAAAAATTCGCTGCGCACAAAGAAAACGGATCAACGGTTGCCCCGTCAATCTGTCCAAGATATGCGTATGGGTTCTTACTCCTTGTTGATTACCGATCCTGGTTGCCAAGGAAACGTAGTGTTCCGGCGTCCCTTCAGAGGAAGAGCTCTTGCCGTCATACCTTCGGCACGCCTTGCTGACGGTATGCAGGACTCCCGTGGTTCGCCGAGCAAGCTCAACGGCATGAATGGTGGCGGTAAGATCAACGCTGGCGCCAGTCAGAAGGAGTGCGATACCTGATTTCATGAACGCTCCCAGAATGCCTTACGTGGCAATCTTTCCCGTGTCATTATGCACTAAACATGCCAAAGAAACCATCATGCTGTTTTTGTGTATTTTTGGGTAATTTCAAGTAACAGGAAGGATACGGCGACTGTTCACAATTGAAACAATCGCTTTGCAACATATTGTATCTGTGTACTTTTAGATATGAAACAGCTGTTTCCGAATGAAACAGCGCGAAAGGACAACAAAGATAGTTCAGGCAGGAGACAACTATTTTTCGGAAAACAGATTAAGATCCTTGAGGCGACGCCACAAGGTGGTTCGCGAAATGCCAAGCAGACGGGCGGTTTCCGTCTGGTTAAAGCCGGTGCGGCGATATACCTCGGTAATGTGTTCCTGCTCCAATGCCTTCAAGTGGCTGGCGTTTTTTTCCGGCACCGGTGGTTGGATTTCCGCAAAAAAGATATCCGGGGGAAGATCTTTTGCAGTGAGAACAGCATCCCGGGAAAGAGCCACCGCACGCTCAACGATATTCTGAAGCTCTCTGACATTGCCGGGAAAAGTATACGAAGAAAGAGCCTCCTTAAAATCATCGGCTATTTCCGGCACGGGCTTTCCGAACTGCGTGGCGACGAGGGTCACAAAATGCTCCACGAGCAACGGAATATCCTCTTTCCGTTTACGCAATGGCGGAATATTGATCATCACCACCTTCAATCGATAAAAAAGATCCTGTCGGAACTCGCCTGCGGCGATCATCTTCTCGATATCGCGGTTGGTTGCCGCGATGAGCCGCACATTAATGCTGACCGGTGCGACACCGCCCACTCGCAGCAGGGTCCGTTCCTGGATAACCCGCAACAGCTTGATCTGCATGGGGATGGGCATCTCCCCGACCTCATCGAGAAAGACCGTACCGCCGTTAGCCGCCTCGAGAAGACCCATTTTGGTGCTCACCGCACCAGTAAAAGCGCCTTTTTCATGACCGAAAAGCTCATTGGCCACCAACTCTTCACTGAATGCCCCACAGTTGAAAGGGATAAAAGGATACTTTCCCCGGCCGCTACAATTATGAAGGGCTTTTGCAACGAGTTCCTTGCCGGTGCCGCTTTCTCCTTGGATGAGCACATTGCAGTTGAGCGGTGCAATCTGGCGGATGGTTTTGAATATCTCCTGCATGACTGAAGAGCTGCCGATTATCCCGGAAAAACAGCCGGTAAAATTAGATTCGACATCCCTGGCCACAGTCGTTTCAGTTTCCTGCAGGGCATCTCGCACGGCGTTGCGAAGCTCCTCAAGACGAAAAGGCTTGGCAAGATAATGGTATGCGCCGGCTTTCATGGCCTGAACGGCATGATCCACCGAGGCGTAACCGGTCATCAGGATAACCTTGGTTGCCGGGGAAAGAGCGGTAATCCGCTGCAAAACATCAAGGCCATCCGCATCGTTGAGCCGCACATCAGTGACCAGGATTTCAGCAGGTACTTCCGAAAAACGCGAAATCGCCTCTGCGGCGGAAACAAAACCTTCCACCGCATACCCATCCTTGCCGAGAGCCTGAACTAGGCGTCGCACCGTAACGACTTCGTCGTCCAGGATATAGATGCGAATTTTTTTTTGAATGGTTTCTGTCATCTCAGGTTTTCCCAGAAAACGCGTGGGAGCGGAAAAGGATTTGCCGATGACTCGAAAGCGGAGTACCACATTCTCGAGACAAAAGCATGGCTAGACTAGCACGCCAACCATTCCCTTGCAAAGTGATTTTTAACAGCCTGAGACGACCGAGGCACGGCTCGGGAGCATGGGCCAAAATTATATTGGTTTTCTCGGGAGGTTGTCGTACTTTGTTTTCCATATGCCCCAATCCGAAACACACATAATCGCCTCCACGGACAATTGCCCGAAGCTGCGCCTCTCCTGCCTCTTCTGCGGGGGCGAGGCCGTCCTTTCCGGTCGCTGACACAACGCATCAGTTCTCTGCACGGTGTGCGGAATGGACTCTTTAGTGGAACCCTACCTCGAACAGATCGAACAATGGAAGGAGGCAGTCTGCCGAAGCCTGCTGGAACAGGGGCGACAGCCGCAATCTGATCGATAAAACAAGGCGGGGTTTGCGGGGGAATCGTATTTGAACTTCAGGGAAGCGGGGCCGGAGCAACCAGGTGTCGCTCACATTTTATAACGCTGATAAATCTCAAGCCGTACCGGACAATCACAGGTATGCAGGCTTCCATATTTGTTCTTGTAAGGACACGCTTCATCGCTCGGGTGGTTAACAAAATAAAAATTATCGCCATCAATGGGAAACGCAGGTCGACAATAGCTATGTTCACCGCGACAGGCATGCTCTTTTTCGCATAGCGAGGCCATGGTGGCTTTCTTTTCACTCATATAATTTCCCTATTGGATTGATTGGCAGATTGCAAACCTATCACATTGCAGGCACAAGCGACAATACGGAAAAAATACGGGAATACAAGCAGAAATAGAACACATTACCTGCCACCCGGACAAGGGTGGATCGACGGCTAATGCGGAGAAACAATAATACGGAGATGGAGCAGCGACACTGTCAACTCAGTGCGTTATGAATATCTTTATTTCTTGTGCACAGGCGTGAATGTCTCCATTTCTTTCATGAACTCCCCGTAACAGTCAGGGCAATAGCCATGCGACATACGCAGACCTGCTTCTTTACGCATGTATGCATCAATACTCACCCACTCCCCGGTGCCGGGCTCTTTGCCCTTATCGTTTCTGATTTTTTTGCACACCGAGCAGATGGAAAGGATATCCTCATAGGCCTTTAACCGCTTTTTCAATTCCTGCTTCTCAAAACAATTACGGAGACGCAAGGCGAGGTCCTCATAGGCATAAGGCTTGAGCAGATAATCGTCAGCCCCGCTCCGCAAAGCCTCAATAGCGGAAGAGATATCCCCGAATCCCGTAAGAATGATCACTCCGATATCAGGACTTCTTTCCTTTGCCCCACTCAGTACTTCCAACCCGCTGATTCCTTCCATGCGCAGGTCCGTCAGCACCAGATCGTAATGGAGATCCTGCAGGGCGGCAAGAGCTGTTTCCCCGTCGGCGACAGCAGTGGCGCCATAGCCCATTTCCTCGATATCCCGCTGCAGGGTACGACGGATGAGTTCTTCATCATCGACCAGAAGGATGTTCTTGCGCCATTTAACGGATTCCTCCATCATGCCCGGCCTCCTAGAGGTAAAAGAACCGTAAATGTGGCGCCGAGTCCGGGAGTACTCTCCACCTCGATTGTTCCGCCATGCCTGCTCACAATGCCGTAACTTACCGACAAGCCGAGACCGGTGCCCTTAGCCGCTGTTTTTGTGGAAAAAAACGGTTCGAAAATTCTCTCCTGGTCCTCAGGGCTAATCCCCTGTCCGTTGTCCTGAAAGCGAACCGCAACAGAGTCTCCCTGATTCTCTGTCTTGACGGTTATTGTACCGGACTGAGTGGAAATCGCCTCTTCGGCGTTGGTGAGAAGATTCAGAAACACCTGCTTGAGCTGATCCTCAACTGCCTGTATTTTCGGTAAATCCGCAGCGAAATCCCTGGACAGCGAGATCCCTTTATTTTTAAGGTTTTTTCGGCAAAGCAGAAGAATATCCTCCAGGGCGGCATGCACATCCACCTGTGCCTCAACTCCTGAGGTCGGGCGATTGAAACTCTGCAAATCCTTGGTAAGCCTGGCAATGCGGCCGCACTCCCGGATGGCAAGATCGACCATCTGGACATCCTCTCCCCCAAGCGAGGCCCTTCGTTTCAACCCGTCCAGCACATTGCGAATGCCGCAAATCGGATTGTTGAATTCATGGGCGATGGAAGCGGCCAACTTCCCGACAGCATTCAACTTTTCCGCGTGCAGCAACTGCCGGTGGATTTTTTCCAGTTCCAGGGTCCGCTGGCTGACCCGCATCTCCAGCAACTCCCGTGCTTCCCGCTCACGTTTTTCCTCGTTTTTCCGCTCCGTGATATCCGAAGCGATACTGAGTTTTGCAGGAATATTCCCCATCCACTTGATGGCGCGGTCACGGTGCTCGTACCAGCGTCGATTTACCGTATTATGATTTTCCCAGACATAGGTATTGGCAAGCCCTTGATCAACGTCCCTGAGGGCAGCCACCTTATCATTGCTGCAGAAGTCGCAGGGGCCAGTCTGATCGCATTGCATGACCTCCCAGCATTTCCTGCCGGCCCCTTCTCCGAAGATTTCACGGGCCTGACGATTCATAAAGAGAATTTCATAGCTGGACATATCAGCCACATAAATAATCGCGTCGAGGCTGTCGAGCACGGTGAGCAAGCGCTGGTGCGCCCTGCCAAGATCCTTTTCAGCCTTTATCCGTTCGACGATCTCTTTATGCAACTGCATATTTGTCTGCGTCAGACTTTTGGTCCGCTCGTCAACGAGCATGGAGAGCTGGGCGCCGTGTTCCCGCAACCGTGCCTCATTTTCCTTAATCTTGGTGATATCGCGGACAAGAGCAAGAGTAGTCTCTGACGCATTTTCCGGAATGGTAAGCAGGTTGAGCAGCAATCGTTTACCGCCAAACCAAACTTCCTCATCTTCGCCGACACTCACGGGATGCCGGGAAACCACTCCGATAAGAGTACGCACCAGGGAAGCATACGGATCCTGAAAAAGTGCGGGGAAACTCATACCCAAAAGTTTCTCTTCGGGCAGGCCGAACAGAGCGATAGCTCTGGCATTTACATAGATGATTTTTTGCGACCGGCTGAAATGGACGACTGCTTCAGACATGTGATCAAGAACCAGTTCGAGGTGCTTTTGCGAACGCAACAGCTCTTTGGTGACTTCACGCTGATAAATACCCTCAAGCCCGAAGATCTGCGGCTCCCAGCGGCGTGTCGCCATTTCATCAAAATTCGCAATGATCTCCTGGAGATGGAGAAAGATGTTCTTGACCGACCCCTTGGCAATACAGGCATCCGCGCCGTAGGAAAGAAAATCGGTTTCACCTTCGCTGGCAATGGCGGAAAGAATTACGATATACACCCCGCTCAGATGGGGCATGCTGCGGATAATACGGCAGAGCTTGTCCCCACTGATGTTGGGCATGACCAGATCAACGAACATTATCTCCGGGACAAAATTATCGAGGACATCAAGAGCTGAAAGGCCATCCTGCGCGACGCGCACCTCATGCCCTTCCTTTTCGAGAAAACTGGAAATAAGCTCGAGGATGAGCGGATGGTTATCCACTGCCAGAATTTTTTTGGACATGCTCGCTTCCCCGTTGTGAGAAACGCAGTAAAAAGGACTTCCCTTTCTAAAAAACTAAAGGATGAAGTTTATAAGAGTATAGACAAGTCATCTGAAAAAATCAAAAAACGGGATCGCTTCCCTGTAACTCACCGCTTTGCAGAAACAGAAAAAACATTGGCTGCGGTCCGCTCACTGATACCACGCCGGAGCACCTCTTTATTGTAAGCAGCAATAACGTC
This sequence comes from Pseudomonadota bacterium, assembly GCA_018829945.1. Lineage (GTDB taxonomy): Bacteria > Desulfobacterota > Desulfobulbia > Desulfobulbales > Desulfurivibrionaceae > Thiovibrio. The sequence goes on from JAHJTI010000016.1 coordinate 11,666, forward strand.
ACGACGTTTGAGCATCCCCACCACCCAACGGTTGTCTTCATCCTCAACCACCGGGATCTCTTCCAGCCCCTTTGCATCGAACATACTCATGGCGGTATGGAGGTTGTCTTCAGGCGTGAGCACCACGACCTTGCGGGTGCAGATGTTTCCAACCTTTGCGGAAAGACGCAACTCCTCATCATGCAGAATGCTTTTTACATCCTGCAGGGAAACAACCCCGATCATTCTGCCGCTTTCATCGATGACCGGAAAATAAAAACTGTCCCGGGTCATGCTGAAGATCGTCAACAACTGGTCAACATTAGCCTGTTCGCTGATAAAATCCACATCCTCGCTGACAACCCTGCCGACCTTGATGGATTTCATCACCGAAATTTCCCGCCCTTCATGGATATCGATACCGACCCGGCTGAAATCCACGGTGTCGATGGAATCGGGGTTCAGACGTCCGGCTACCACGGTGCCGATGATACTTGAAAGCATGATGGGAATGATGATGAGGTAATTGCCGGTCATTTCAAAAAGAAGAAAAATAGCGGTGAGCGGCGCATGGGTTGCCGCAGCGAGAAAGGCTCCGATGCCCACCGCCGCATAGGCGCCGGAGTTGGCCGTATACTGGGGCAACAGCACATGGGCTACGTGGCCGAATGCTCCGCCTATTACAGCGCCGATAAAAAGAGCCGGGGCAAAGACACCGCCTGCGCCCCCGGAACCCAAAGTGAGGGCGGTGGCGACGATTTTCAGGAAAACCAGGGCGACCATCACCCACAAGACACCCTGCCCGGACAGCACCTCTTCCAGGTAATGATAACCGTCTCCCATGATCTGGGGAAAACCTATGGCAAGCACTCCCAGAGCCAGAGCGCCTACCAGAGGCTTAAGTTGCGGATGCATTGTAAGAGCGGCAAACCGGTCTCGAATCAGATAAAATACATAAATATGCAATACTGCGACCAACCCCATCACCACTCCCATTAATGAATAAAGCGGGATCTCCACCAGAGAATTGACAATCTCATAGGCGGGAATGGGAAAGGCCGGCGAAGCGCCGTAATAGCCGCGGGAAACAACCGTCGCCATGGCCGAGGAGATAACCAGGGCGGCGAAGGAGCCGATTTCGTAAGTGCCAAGCAAAACAATCTCGGCGGCAAAAAAGACTCCGGCAATGGGGGCATTGAACATGGCGGCTACCCCGCCGGCGCATCCCGCCGCGATAAAAACCTTCATCCTGCTGCCGGAAACCCGAAAAAACTGACCGAATTGCGAGCCCACCGCGCCGCCGACTTGGGCAATGGGGCCTTCGACCCCGGCGGATCCTCCGGACCCGATGGTCAACGCACAGGAAGCGATCTTAAGAGCAATGGTCCGAAACCGGATAATACCGCCTTCAAGATTGACCTGGCGCAGGAATTTCGGAAAACCGTAGCCGTTGATCTCCCCGGGGAATAGCAGGGAAAGGGGAATGAGCAGCACCATGCCGCACAGGGGAATCAACGGCAGGAGTAAAAGATGCAGCCCGCCTTTTTCCAGACCCAAAAATGCGGAGCCGCCGATAAAGAGATGATCGTGGACAAGGGCAACGGTGGTACGAAATAAAATATTCGCCGCCCCGGCCATCAACCCTATACAGGCGGCTATGGCGATCACCCGAAAACTCTCGCCCGGCAGGATTCTTCTGATTTTAGTCTTCATATTTTTTCCGGGGTCTCGCAACCCAACAACCTTGCCTGTCTCAGAAAATATTCATCGGTCATCCCGGCGATAAAATCCCGCACCATGGCAACCGGCTGCTGCCCTTCAATGTAATCCTGGCCCTGTTCATTCAAGAAATTCGCATACATTTCAGCTTTCCGCTCCTGCTTGTCGAACTGCTCAAGACAGGAAGAGAACAACACCCTATAACATGAGGTAATCTTGGCAAGCCCTTTCTTGATGGCCGGGTTCAGGTAAATACGTTCGTAGTTGAATGCCTTCAGCTCTTTCAATCCCTCTGAAACCTCATCGCTGAAGGCAATAGCCTCCTCTTCAAGGCCGTTGGCAATCAGGTCGGTCACCAGACGATATACAATACTGCCGTTGGTCCGTCCAAAAATCTCCTGGCATCGGTCTGGAATATCATCCCGGTTGATGAGCGACAACTCGATGGCATCCTCTATATCCCTGCCGATATAGGCAATGGTGTCGGCAAAACGGACAACACACCCTTCCATGGTCATGGGGACCAGTTCCCGCTTGCGATCAAGGGATTTCGCCTTGCCTTGAGCATCAAAATCCGCAAAGGTTTTTCCACGCTGGGGTGCAAGGCTGCGGTTATGGATGTCTCCGTCGTGACACATGATGCCGTCCAGAGTTTGCAGGGTAAGATTCCACCCCCTCCCCTGCTTTTCAATGCGTTCCAAAAACTGGACACTTTGCAGGTTATGCTGAAAAGAGGGCAAACCGTGCTCGCGGCAGAGGGCGTCGAGAACCTTTTCCCCATCATGACCGAAGGGGGGATGCCCGATATCATGGCCTAAGGCGATGGCTTCGATGAGATCTTCATTCAGTCGAAGATAGCGGCCAATGGTTCTGGCAATCTTTGCTACCAATTGTACATGCAAAACCCGGTGGGTGATATGGTCGTTCTTGACCATATAAAAGACCTGGGTTTTATCGATGTACCGCGTGTAGGCCCGCGAATGCAAAATTCGGTCGCCATCCACGGCAAAGGATTGACGGTGGTCAGTGTCCTGGCCCTCCTCGATACGACGTCGGATTCCCTCCTTACTCAAGCTGGCAAGCGGCGACAGGCGTCCGGCCTCAAGGGCTTCCAACTGGTCTTTCAAGGCCAGCAAATAAGGGGTGGTCATATGGCGCATACCGTTCTAATCCGATGTGTCGTGAATGGAGAAAAGGTAAACTATATCCCAGCAAGACAATCCGCACAATGCCTGTTGTTTTTTCGCCGAAATCCACCTGATGAATTGTATCGTACCATTTTCCCAGTGCGATTTTTTTAAAAATTAGGTAACAATACCTAAGTTGAAATCATTCGAATGCTACGCAAACTTTTCCCTGATAAGGATGCCTGGTGCCTGTCTCCCGCCCGATAACCATTGTCACCCACCCCCACTGTCTCGCCCACGACACAGGTGGCGGGGAGCATCCGGAAACGCCGAAGCGCCTTACCTCGTTATTGGCAAAACTACAGGCATCACCGCTCAAAGACACGCTCACCATTGTTGAACCCCGCAAAGCGGAACGGCGCTGGCTGACAACCTTTCATGACGAGCATTATCTCTTCCGTCTGGAGGAATGCGCCCTTTCAGGTAAAAACCATATTGACCACCAGGACAACCAACTTTGCTTCGATTCATACGAGGCTGCCCTGCTCTCGGCAGGGTCCGGGCTCACCGGCATCGATCTGCTTGAGGGAAATGAAAATCTGGTTTTCTGCGCGGTGCGTCCACCTGGACATCACGCCGAAAGCAATCTCGCCCTGGGTTTTTGTTTTTTAAACAACTGCGTACTGGCTGCCCGTTACTGGCAGCAGCAATACGGTCGCCGGAAGATTCTGATCATCGACTGGGACGCCCATCACGGCAACGGTATTCAGAGCGCTTTCGAGGAAGACCCTGATGTCATGTATATAAGCCTGCATGAGCATCCAACCTTCAGTTTTCCCGGCAGCGGTTATGCGGAAGAGTCCGGCACCGGCGCAGGGCGCGGCACCACTCTCAATATTCCCATGCCGCCGGGAGCGGACGATCAGATGGTGCTCAATGCCTTTGCCAAAAAAATTGAACCGGCTCTTGCCGCCTTCGCACCGGAACGTATCATTGTAGCGGCGGGATTTGACGGCCACCGCAACGACGACATGTCCGGCCTTGCCTATTCCACAGAACTTTACGGAAAGTTTGGCAAATACATGGCTGCCTGGGCGGAACGATTCTGCCAGGGCAAGCTCTTGTCCATTCTGGAGGGAGGGTATCACCTGGAAAGCCTGTCCGACAGCGCAACCACCTATCTCACTGCTTTAAGCAATCACAGTTCAGAGGAACAGCCATGTTCATCACCCAACACATGACCAAAAACCCGGTTACCATTACCCAGGAGACCACTCTCCCCGCAGTGCGGGACATTTTGCGAAACGGAAAATTCCGCCATCTGCCGGTAGTTGATGCGGAGAAGCATCTGGTCGGCATCGTCACCGACCGTGATCTGCGTTCGGCCGCACCCTCGTCGGTGCTCTCCGAGGATCGGATCAAGGAATGCCTGTCGGAATTCGACCAGACCCCGGTCAGCGCCATCATGAGCCGCGCTTTTTTTACCCTAAATCCCATATCCACCCTGGATGACGCCCTGATTCTTCTCGACCGGGAAAAAATCGGGGCTCTGCCCGTGGTGGATGAGGAGCAACGGGTTATCGGCATGTTTTCCATGCGCGATCTTATGCGTGCCTACCGTCGTCTTTTCGGTCTTGGTGAGCGTGGGAGCGCCATGATCGTGGTGGAGCATGACGGTAAGCGCAAACCACTTTCCCGCATCGCCAAGGTGCTTGAAGAACACAATATCCGCTTCACCCGCCTTATTCGCACCGAAGCGGATGAATCCGCGCCGGAACGCATCTATCTACGGGTCAATACCTACAACATCAGCGCCGTGCACCAGGCTCTCAGGGAGGCTGGATTTGCCATGGTTCTGCCTGGTTTTCCGGAGTTTGCCACCTAATGCCAAAGCACATGGGACAATGACATGATAACTCCACTATTCACCCCTGAATCCATTGCTGTGCTTGGCGCTTCCCGAACTCCAGGCAAAGTCGGACACGACATTATCGCCAACCTGCTGGCCGGCGGCTACGCAGGCACAATCATCCCGGTTAATCCAAAAACAGAGGAGGTGCTGGGGGTTGCCTGCCTGGCGGATGTCAAAAAAGCAGCGCAAAAAATCGATCTTTGCATCATTGCTCTTCCCAAGGAACTGGTTTTAGATGCGGTTCGCGATTGCCTGGAAGCCCACGCCGGAGCAATCGTTGTTATCAGTTCCGGATTCAAGGAAACCGGAACTGAAGGCGCTGAACTCGAGCACCGGATTGCCGAACTCTGCCAAAGCCATAAAGTACGCCTTCTCGGCCCCAACTGCCTGGGCCTCATCAACACTGAAAACCAAATGAATGCCTCTTTTGCCAGCCGCATGCCCCAGCCTGGCTGCATATCCGTCATCTCTCAGTCCGGGGCTATCTGTACTGCCTTGCTTGACCTGGCTGCTGCTCGTCATACCGGAATCGCCAAAATGGTGAGCATGGGCAACAAGGCTGACCTCAACGAGAGCGATCTGCTGGTCGCCTTGTCGACCGATCCGCAAACCAAGGTGATTATCGCCTACCTGGAAGACATTGCCTGCGGGGACGAGTTTGTCAAAGCGGCCACCGAGGCCTCAACCAAAAAACCGGTGATCATCCTGAAGTCCGGAACCACCGTGGCCGGGAAGAAAGCGGCCTCTTCCCATACCGGGGTGCTGGCAGGTGCGGAAATTGCCTACGGCGCCGCGTTTATGCGTTCGGGGGTTGTCAGGGCCGACAACTTCGAATCACTGGCCGATTACGCCGCCCTCTTTGCCATGCAGCCCCTGCCCAAAGGCAAACGGGTGTTGATCATCACCAATGCCGGAGGGCCCGGCACCATGGCCGCCGATGCCGTGGAAAAATCCGGGATGGTTGTGGCCACCCTGGACCGCAACACAGCCTCTTCCCTGCGCCAAAAACTGCCCAGCGCGGCCAGCATCGGCAATCCCATCGATGTGCTGGGCGATGCCGAACCGGACCGCTACGTGGCTGCGCTGGAAGCGGCCCAGGAAGACGAGGCTGTTGACGCAGTCGTGGTGATTCTCACCCCGCAGGCCATGACCAAACCGGCGGAAACCGCCCGGGCCATTGCCGGTTGCAACAAAGGAGACAAACCTGTGGTTGTCGCCTTCATGGGCGGGACCGATGTCATGCCGGGCCGGGATGAACTGGTTGCCGCGGGTTTGCCTGATTACCCCTCTCCGGAGCGGGCCGTGGCCGCGCTCAAAGCCTTGGTTGAATACGCTGCCTGGCGCAGGCGCCCTCCCCGGATGGTTGCCCGATTCCCTGTAAACCGAAGACGGGTGGAACGCATTATCACCAGGCGTTTGCGTACCAGCCGTTTGCAGATCGGCGAGGTCAAGGCAAAGAGTATCCTGCAGGCATATGGTTTCCAGATTCCCCAAGGCTACCTTGCCACCAATGTCGGCGAGGCCATGGAAATAGCCGAGCGCATAGGCTATCCGGTGGCCATGAAAATCGTTTCCCCGGACATCATCCACAAGTCCGATTTGGGCGGGGTCCGTCTCAATGTGACCAGCTCCGAGTCAGTGGCGGATGCCTACGATCTCATGATGCTCCGCATCAGCCAGCGGGCGCCGGATGCCTGGATTGAAGGAATTTATGTAGAAAAGATGCTGGACCGCGGCCTTGAAGTGATCATCGGCATGAACCGTGATCCTCAGTTCGGCCCAATGCTCATGTTCGGTCTGGGAGGTATTTTTGTCGAGGTCATGAAGGATGTCACATTCTATCTGGCGCCCATTACCAATGACGAGGCTATCCAGATGCTGATGGCCACCCGTTCCTACGAAATTCTCAAGGGAAAACGCGGGCACAAAGGGGTGGATTTGGCCGGTATTGCCAACGGTCTGCAGCGGATCAGCCAGTTGACCACTGATTTTCCGCAGATTGGCGAGTTGGACATCAACCCCTTCATCGTCGGAGAGCCAGGCACCGAACCGGTGGTAGCCGATGCGAGAATGACCTTACAGGCCATAGGGAGTCCACGATGAGCGACAAGAGCACTTACGATCCCGACTGGCAGCAAAAATACAGCGACATGATCGCTACGCCGTATCAGGCCATGTCCAGAATCAAACCGGGCCAGCGGGTTTTCATCGGCACTGCTTGCGCCGAGCCGGTATTGCTGGTCAAATCCCTTACCGAACGCGCCTGCGAACTGGCCGATGTGGAGATTATCCAACTGCTCACCAAGGGCGATGCCCCGTATGCCAGCAGCAGCCTTGCCGACTGCTTTTCGGTGAACAGTTTTTTCATCGGCGCCAACATCCGCGAACATATCCAGCAGGGGCTCGGCAACTATACCCCTACCTTGCTTTCCGACATTCCCATGCTGTTCAACTCCGGGCAACTGCCCATCGACGTGGCGCTCATCCAGGTGACGCCTCCGGATGAGCGCGGCAAGGTAAGCCTTGGTATTTCCGTGGACATCGTCAAAAGCGCGGCGGAAAACGCCTCGCTGGTGATTGCCCAGGTAAACCCGCTGATGCCGAAAACCCTGGGCGACAGCTTTCTTGATATCTATGACCTCGATTTTCTGGTCCCGGCGGAAACACCCATCATCGAGCGTGAATCCACCCCGGTTTCCGAAGACACCCGCCGTATCGGCGAGCATATCGCCGCCTTGATCGAAGACGGTTCGACCATCGAATTCGGCATCGGCCGTATCCCCCACGCGCTGGTGGAGTTCCTCCACAGCAAAAAAGACCTCGGGATCCACACGGAGATGCTCACCGACAGCATCATCGATCTGGTGGCATCCGGCGCGGTGACCGGCCAAAGAAAAACCACGGACAAGGGACGAATCGTGGCCAGCTTCTGCATGGGCACCAAAAGGCTTTACGATTACATCGACAACAATCCTTTGTTCTGCTTCCGGCCCACGGAATATGTAAACGACACTCACATCATCGGCAGACAGCACAAGATGGTGGCTATCAACATGGCGCTTGAAATCGATCTTACCGGGCAGGTCTGCGCCGACTCTCTGGGCTCCCGGTTCTACTCGGGCATCGGCGGCCAGGTGGATTTCAACCGGGGCGCGGCCCGTTCCATCGGAGGCAAGCCCATCATCGCCCTGGAATCTACGGCCAGGGACAAGAGCATCTCCCGCATCGTCACCCGCTTGACTCCGGGCGCAGGAGTTGTCACCACCAGAGGCGAGGTGCATTATGTGGCAACCGAGTACGGCGTTGCCTATTTGCACGGAAAAAGCGTGCAGGAGCGTGCTTTGGCCCTGATCAGCATCGCCCACCCAAAATTCCGCGAGCAGTTGTTCAAGGAGGCAATAGAGGCCAGGTATCTGCGGCAGGATCTCGGCGATGTGGAAGGCAAGTTCATGATCGCCTCCCAGGAAATGAACACCACCATGCTTCTGGATGACGGCACCCAGATCAACTTCCGGCCGGTGCATCTCACCGACGAACCCAGAATGCGTGACATTCTCTACGCCCTTTCTCAGGAAACCCTGTACTACCGTTTCATGACCCACAGTCAGCGTTTCGGGCACAAACAGATCCAGAATTTCGTTTATATCGACCACCGCAAGGACGCTGCCATTGTCGGCACCTTACCGGAAGCGCATGGCGAGGAAATCATCGCCATCGGCCGTTATTATCTGGATGAAAAAACCAACCGTGCCGAGGTGGCTTTCATTGTCCGCGACGAATGGCAGAACAAGCAGATCGGCACCTTTTTGTTCAAACATCTGGTCACCATCGCTAAAAGAAACGGGATCGCCGGTTTTTCCGCCGAGGTGCTCCGGGACAACAAACGAATGCAGGCCATCTTTCTCCACTGCGGCTTCACTGTAAAGAGCAATCTGGAGGAAGATGTTTACAGCTTTCAGATTGATTTCTGATCGGCTATCATGTCCTGAAATTGATCATCAGACTATGGAGTGACAGATGGGTTCCCCGGTTGCGGACGATATCAGAATCATGCTGGTCGAGGATGTTGATTTCAATTTGGACATCCTCACCTCCATCCTTGCCGAGCGCGGCTGGCAGACTATAACAGCCACCAGCGGCGAAGCAGCGTTGGACATTCTTGCCCATGACGCAGAATTCCAGATCATCTTGATGGATATCGGCCTCCCAGGCATTGACGGCCTTGAGGCCACGCGCAGGATCAAACAAAACCCGGCTACCCACGCAATTCCGGTTATCGCTCTGACGGCCGAACCCGCCTCCGATCGGGACTTTCTGGCCGCAGGATTTAATGGATATGCGGAAAAAAATTTCGATCCGGCCCAGCTTTTCGCCGCTATTGAAAAACATCTCCTGCGCGGTTGCTGCAGTCGTCACAAATCTATCCCATCCCCGACAGAACCTCCTCACCATACCGATCTGGATTTTGAAACATTGTATGCCACATACCAGAACGAAGAAGCACTGTGCCGGATAGCCAGAGCATTCTTTGCCGACTCCGACAAAGAACTTGCCTTGCTCGCCACGGCAATGACAAAGGATGATCAGGATATAATCCTGTCCTGTTGCCACAATATTAAGGGAACCTCCGCGATTTTCACCGCACATAAATTGATCGCGGCCGTAAAAAATCTGGAATTTTGTGTCCGTGAGAAAAACAAAACCAAGGTAGAATCTGCCTGGCAGAATCTGCTTGCCACCCATGAATCCTTGCGCATCACAGTTTCTGAACGTCTCACGCTGTAACCTCCCCTGCTCCCGAGATTGTCATAATTGACATTTCTCCTCATGACGGTTCTGCCTACTGACAATTTTCATAAATAAAAATAGCAAGTTAATTCCAAAACCTGCCGATATGTATTATATTGCTATGTACAGAAAAATTTATTCTCATTTCGTTTTTTGCAGCACTGGTCATGATTCTCTTGGAGAAAAATGAATGAAAATTCTCATTGTCGATGATGAAATTACAGCCCGAACCATTTTAAAAAATCATCTGATGAAAAGCGTGCCGGGTTGTGAGCTCTTTGAGGCGGCAAACGGCACTGAAGCAATTTTCCGCTACTTGAAATACCAGCCTGATGTCGTTCTCCTTGATCTTGTAATGCCTGTGGTGGATGGAGAAACCTTTCTCAATATAATTGAAGATGCCTTTCAGAAAGGTTTCCTCAGAAAAGAGCCCAAGGTCATCGTCATCACCAGCTTTGACGATCCAGGTAAACTCCTTGAGGTTTCAGGACGACCTTCGGTGGAAACGGTCATCCCCAAGCCCATTACCCAGGCCACCATCGAACGGCTGAAAACCCTGCTTTAAGCCCCAGTTCTTTCTCCTCACAACATCCCCTATGCGGCTCTCGGGTAAAAATCTGGGCTGCCATCCATCGGCGAAGCAGAACATTGTTCGCCTGCCCCCTTTAATCCACAGCCAAAAAGCCTGTTGCACGATTTTCCACCCAAAGCCTTCACCGTGATTTTTTTTGATGACGCATTCCTTGTTTCCACTATAATGACGCCAGACACTCAACAGACTACCGTATAACAAGGAGGTTCCACTATGTCTGTCTCCCAGGCAGATTTTGAAAAAGCGCTTGCCGTCGGCCGACCGCCTAATATAGTCAAGCTGTTCCCCAACTCAAAGGCCTTGATTGTCAGCGGCAAGGTCATCGACCGGGCCTTGCGGGCAAAAGGCAAGGCTATGACCATTGCCGCCAATGGCCGCAACAATTTCATCATTCGCGGCGCCCTGCTGGCCGCGCAGCGGGCAAATGCTGCAATCATCATCGAGATCGCCCGGTCCGAAGGTGGGGCAAACGCATACTGCCCTGTGAATTATTGGAATATGGCCATGCAGGTGGATCAGGCCATGAACGAACTGGGTATTACCGTGCCTGTTGCCATCCATGCCGACCATTACGGAATCAAGAAAGAGTCAGATCTTGATTTCGCCAAGGTGGAAATCCCCACCATTTTCGAAGCGGGCATCACCTCCATCGCCATTGACGCCTCTCATCTTCCTGATGACAAAAACCTGCTGACCAACCTTACCCTGGCTCAGTTGGTGCCTGGTTGGGCCGGTTTGGAAACGGAAATCGGCGAGATCAAGGGCAATCAGGGACTCTCCAATCCGGCAGAAGCGCTTTTTCTCATCCAGGGGCTCAATGCCCACAATATCTTCCCCGACTGGATTGCCTTGAACAACGGCACCACCCACGGAATCGAAGAAAGCGGCCAAGGCATCCAGGTGGAACTTACCGCTGAGGTTCATGCCGGCCTGGCTCCATATCATGTTTCCGGCGCTCAGCATGGCACCTCGGGTAACAGCTCGGAGCGGTTGCGGGAAATCGCTACCAAAACCACAACGACCAAAGCCAATGTTGCGACCGCCCTGCAGATGGTTTCCTGGGGGTTGCAGGTAAACGACTACGGCAATGCCCTTCTTGACGATAACGGCAACTTCATCAAGGTAAAGGACGCCGGGGTTACTGAAAACATGTGGCAGCAGATGGTTGCCTATGCCGAAGCAAACGGCTGGAAAAAAGGCAATTACAAGAGCCTGAATCTGCCTTTTGAGCCGAAACTCATGGGCCAGCCTCAAGCTGTGCGGGAACGGATGGTTAAACGGGTGGAAGATTTTGTCTACAATCTGCTGGTCAAAGTGTTCGACGCTCAGGACAGTGCCCCTCTCGGAATAAAAGCCATTTTGGAGAAAGGCTCTTACGACATGGGGCCCAAAGTAGGCCGCATCGATGATCCTGCGGAATGGACAGGGGAAAAGATCACCCGGAGGGCGGCAAGCCTTGGCGGGGACAAAGGCCCGGAAGGTGATTTTGACGATTAAACAATACGGACCGGAATTTTAGCTCCATTTTCCGACATTGCTTACAATTGAAAACGCCGCTGGTCTAGTGACCGGCGGCGTTTTTTTTCATTTACTTTGCTGAACAGTTGCAAGTCTAACGTATCAGGGTACTGCCCCAGAACATCATCATGCAGACAAAAGGCAGAGCGCTGAATGAAATAAGCGTATCCCTGATCGGATAGTTGAAATCAAAAACCCGCAGGCTAATGGCCGCGCCATAAAACCAGGCATACAGCACGATCGTAAGGGGGCCACCGCCCTCCTGCCAGAAATTTATCCCGAGATCAAACCAGAATACAAGGGCAGCCACAGTCATGGCACAGAGAAGAAGCTGAACCAGCTCAAAAACCCCCTTGGCCATCACATACAGGATATTAAAAAAACCGATCCCGCCAAAAAGCGCTGAGGCACAAACCAGGGCAAGGGCCCCGAGCAACCCTCCGGCAAGAAGCGCGGTCCGGTTGGCACCAAGAAGGGCGATCATCGGATCAAGCATCCCGGCGGAGGTGACTCCGGCGAAGTGCAAGGCCGCAACCGCGCAGCCGGATATGAAGAAATATCTCCCCATCTAAGCAAACACCTTACACAAAAATCCTGCCTTCTCGGAGTTCATTTGTCCACAAAGCCGATGGCACGATCAAGTTTATGCAGAAACGCAAAGCCCTGTCCTTTTTTCTCAAGCCCTGCCGCTTTAACCACCGCGTCAAATACCGCATCCGTCTGCTCATTCTTGGTGATGATCAGAATGATCTCTTTTTCCGGCTTAATAAACATGCCGGCAAAGCCAAGTTTTTCGCGAATGCCGGTGCCTCGTCCGTAATACAGGGTCGCCCCTTCCGCACCGGCCTGCATGGCCGCATCCACCACCCGGTCGGCTTCGCCGCGCTGTACAATACAGGTTATCAGGTTCGGATTTACATTATCCATACTACCCCCTTCTCAGATGGAGTGCCGAAAGAACACCCAGATCGGAATTGACACCGAACAATTTCCAAAATATATATCTACTGCCGACAGTTAATGCGCGGGGAGAGTAAATTCCCTTATGCGTTAACAAATTATCGAGTTACCACTGCCCATTGTCAAGATATCTTGGCAACGGCGCCAAAATATCTTTTGCATGGAAACAGGCTCACCCCTGACTTTTCCAGGAGTTTTAACCCCAGGCCATGGAAAATTTTGTCCTCACCATCTCCTTTCTGCTTATGGGCATGGGCTTGCGCCGTCTGCCCAATTTCCCGAAGGATACCGCGCAGGTCCTCAACCTGTTTGCCATTTATCTTTCCCTGCCTGCTCTCGTCTTGCTCAAGGTTCCTGCTCTGCATTTCTCCGCAGACATTCTTGTCCCGGTTATCATGCCCTGGGCCATGCTCGCGTTTTCCGCCATGACGATTCTTCTGCTGGCAAAGTTCTTCCGTTGGGAGAAAGAGGTTGTCGGCGTTCTCTTGCTCTTGATTCCGCTGGGCAACACCTCATTTCTCGGTATTCCCATGGTTCAGGCTTTTTTCGGAGAAAGCGGCATTCCCTACGCTGTGCTCTATGACCAGCTCGGTTCCTTTCTGGCCCTTGCCACCTATGGGGCCGTCGTGCTTGCTCTCTATGGAAGCGGCAGTAAACCGACCCTGAACTCGGTAGTCACCCGAATCGTCAGCTTCCCGCCGTTCATCGCCCTGATGCTGGCCCTTGCCTGCCGAACTCTGATTTTCCCCGCACCCCTGACGGCATTGCTCAACACCCTGGCGGCGACCCTTGTTCCAGTGGTCATGGTCGCGGTGGGTTTTCAGCTTACCCTGCGCCTCAGCCCGGAAGTTTTAAAGCCTTTGGGTGTGGGGCTCATTCTCAAGCTGGCCGTTGCCCCGCTGGTCGCCCTTCTCTTCTGCCGCATCCTGGGGCTTGGCAACCTGGCCGCCCAGGTTGCCGTCTTCGAGGCAGGGATGCCGCCCATGGTTTCCGCAGGCGCCCTGGCCATCATGGCCGGGCTTTCCCCCAAACTGACCGCAGCCCTGATCGGCCTCGGAATAATTCTTGCCTTTGTGACCCTGCCGCTGATCTTCCAGCTCCTCTAAGCGGATTCGCAAAAGTCTTTCCGCTGTTCATCCCTTGATCACAGCCAAGGGACGAAGCTCCACCAACACCTCCACCAGATCAAGCTGGTTGTCGATCACCTCATCAATATCCTTGTAGGCACCGGCCGCCTCTTCCAAATCCCCGACCGAACGGACTGCATGGATGATCCCCTGGTCGTCGAGGCGCTTTTTTTCCTGGTCAAGGTTCAGCTGCCGCTGGGCCTGCTTGCGTCCCATTTTTCTGCCAGCTCCGTGGGCGCACGATTCAAAGCTCTCCCTGTTCCCCTTGCCCCGCACGATATAACTGGGAGTGCCCTGCGAACCAGGAATAATGCCGATCTCTCCGGCTTGTGCCCGGGTTGCCCCTTTACGGTGCACCATGACATTTTTGCCGAAATGCAACTCCATGGCCGCATAATTATGGGCAATATTGATCATGGGCTCAAAAAATACCGGTGGCGATACAACCAATAAGGCATCCTTGATCCGTTCCATCATCATTTTCCGGTTGGCATAAGCGAAATCCACGCAATAACGCATCTCCTGAAGATATTGCTGACCGGCCTTGCTGTTGAGATCCAGAAATGCCAGTTGCCAGTTTGACGGAATCTTCGATCCGGCCCGTTTGTTCAGCTCCATGGCCAGACGGTTATAATAATTTGCAACCTTGAAACCGATATTGCGGCTGCCGGAATGAACCATAAGCCAGATATGGCCGTCATTTCCCTTCTGAATCTCGATAAAATGATTCCCTCCTCCCAAGGTCCCAAGCTGGGTAAGGGCGCTCTGATATTCTCTTGAAACAATAGGCAGATCATCAAGAGGAACATCCCCCTTGGGCATGAGGTGTTCTTTTTGTTTATGCGTATGGTGTTTGAATCCGAGCGGGACGGTTCTTCTGATCTCGGCAAGCACCGATTTCAGTTTTTCCTCAGAGAGGGAGGTAAGCGAGGTTCGCACGGCGCACATGCCGCAGCCGATATCCACGCCGACCGCATTGGGAATTACCACATCTTCCGAAGCCATCACCCCGCCGATGGGCATGCCGTACCCCTGGTGGGCATCGGGCATCACCGCGACATGTTTGAACACAAACGGGAGATTGGCAAGATTTTTAGCCTGAGCAAAGGCCCCTGCTTCAATATCATCAAGCCAGAGTTTGATCGGCTGTTTTTCTGTGGTGATTACCTGTTTCATCGGAAAACACCTCCTTGCCGCCTCGAAGCACAATATTTTTCAGGACGGGCCGCGTCGGGTCTTTTGTTTCGGTCCGGCAGATCCTTTCCGTCCAACCGGTTGCCTTCCGGATTTCCTGGGAACAGGCCGCTGCTCCAGCACCTGCCGCTGACTGCGCCGCTCGCCAATGCTCTTGGCCACGGGAATAGGCTTGCGGGTTTCGCAATCAAGACCGGTAACATACATCGCCGTGGAAATTGTTCCCGGTGTGGGGGTGAAATCCTGAAACTGGCGGACCTCAAGGCCCTGAACAGAAAGCTGAGTTGCCATCTTTTCCATATCGGCCCGAGTACACCCCGGATGCGAGGCAATCAGGTAGGGAGTAAAATGGAATTTTTTCCCGGTTTTGTTGCCGATCTCCCGGCACAGGGCAAGAAAATCCTCCAACACCTGCTGACCGGGCTTGTGCATGAGCTTGAGCACCTTGTCCACCGTATGCTCCGGGGCGATTTTCATCGCTCCCGGAGTATGGTGCAGGAGCAATTTTTGCAGCAATTGCGGGGTTCTGAGCAACAGCTCCATCCGCAACCCGGAAGAAACAAAAAGATGCTTGATCCCGGAACAACCTGAAACCGCTTCCAGCAGACCAATCATCGCCTGCTCATCAATCTTGAAAAATTTACAAATTTTTGGATACAGGCAGTCATGACGCTTGCATGGCTGCGAGCTGTTGCATGCTGTACCGTAGAGGTTTGCCGTGGGACCGCCCAGATCGCTGATAGTGCCGGAAAAGTCTTTCTGCCCGGCAAGCTCCCGCACTTCCTGAACCACGGAATCACGGCTCCTGCTGATGATTTTTGGTCCCTGATGCCTGGAAATGGCGCAAAAAGAGCAGTTGCCGCAGCACCCCCGGACAATGGTGATCGAATCCCGGATCATCCGGCAGGCAGGCACATCGCCACTGGACGGGTGCGCTTTCCGGGTAAAGGGAAGGCGGTACAGATCATCTAGCTCTGCGGTATTAAGCGGTGCAGCCGGACGGTGCTGGAGAACCCAGGCTGCCTGCTGAAACTGCAACAGAGGTTCGTCGCCATATGATCTGGCTTGACGGTCGATAGTGAGTTCGGCTTCAAGAAAAAGGGGAAGATCAGCCTGGATTTCCGACCAGGAAGGCAACTGTATAGGGTCGGAAACACAGCGGATTTCCAATTCTTTTTCCGTCAATCGTTCACAAGTCCCGGGAATGCCGGACAGGTCAAGCCCCTCGGCAAGCCGTGCCGCAGTCTCGAGCACAGCCCGTTCACCCATCCCGTAAATAAGAAGATCCCCCTTGGCATCGGTCAGCACCGATCCGCGGAGCCGCTGCTGCTGGTAATCATAATGCACAAACCTGCGTAAAGAGGCCTCGATACCTCCCAGCACGACCGGAACATCAGGAAACGCTGCTTTGGCAAGATTTGTATAGAGAATGGTGGCCCGGTCCGGTCTGCGTCGCATCTTTTTTTCCGCCTCAAGGCCGAAATAGGGATTGTCGTCGGGGGAATAATCGTCACGGTCCCGGACCTTGGCATTGCCGCTGTAATTTGCCACGATGGAGTCCAGATTACCTGCGGTAATACCAAAAAAAAGACGCGGCCTGCCGAATTGCCGAAAATCATCAGGAGCATGATGACGGGGTTGGGAAAGTATAGCCACCCGGTAGCCGTTGGCCTCAAGCAGACGACCGATCAAGGCTACGCCGAACGAAGGATGGTCCACATACGCATCCCCGGTGACCAGCACCACATCGACGAACTCCCAGCCCCTTGCTGTCATTTCCTCGCGAATAGTCGGTAGAAAATGCCATTTTTTTCCCTGCGTCAAAAATTTATCTCCTCTTGCATACAAAACGAAAGTACTGTCATCCATTCCGGCTTATAATCGAATCTTTGTGTGGTATAAAGCAGGAATCAAGAATAACGTGCTGTTCCTTGATTTTATATCAGGGTGGCTTATTGGGTGACACCCTGATAATAAACAGGTTGCTTTTCCTGAACGACCGTATTTATTACTATCATCATTTTTTAATACACCAGAAACTCAACCCGCAGGATACCCGGTATGGATTCAGTAAAGCCCCTGGCTGGCGGCATTCCCATGGTCAACATAGATGGCGCCAGGATTCGCAGGATCAGGGAAGAAAAAGGGTTGACCCAGCTCTATGTGGCCACGGTGGTAGGTGTTACCACCGACACCATTTCCAGATGGGAAAATCGCCGTTATCCCAACATCAAAAAAGAAAATGCCCTGAAACTTGCCGAGGCCTTGGAAATCCAACTTTTGGATATACTTGACCACACTCCCCCAGCACCTGCCGAAGAGCCCCCTGCTTCCCAGGCCAGTGAGCTGCCGGAACAGGAAAATCTCCACTCACATCCAGACGATTCGACTAGTTCGCCTTCGCCCGAACCAGTGGCGGGTCAATCCGATCAGTTTAGACTGTACCTTGCCAAGCATCCTGCCTTAATCCTCCTGGGCGGATTTTTGTTTCTCTCCCTTGCCGGATTCGCCATTATCTGGTGGTATAGTGGCAACGATGGGGAAAACCAGGTGGCTTCATTCAGAACCTTGCCCCTGCACGCAACCCCCGGCATCCCTTTCCCGGTCGTCATCGAGGTGACAAACAGCTCATCCAGATCGTTTTCCCTGATCCTTAAGGAATCCCTGCCCACTGATTGCATTCCCGCCCAGGGCAAGCCCAAGTTCGTCTTCCAGGCAAGTAATCCGCCGGTTCTTAAGTGGATCGGAAAGATCACCGGAGAGCATGCCGTTTACAGCTACCTCGCAAAACTTAGGCCTGAGACGAAAATGGAGACAATCCATCAATTCGCTGGAGGCGTCACGGTCCGCTCTGATGATAACCCCTCTATTCCGGTAGCCGGGACCGACTCTCTGCAGGCGAGCCCTTACCATTGGGCAGACAACAACAGCGACGGCCGGATAGATGATGAAGAACTGCTTTCCGTGTATGAAACCTATGGTGGAATTGACGATCTGCTTTTCGGCAAAAAACTGATCGAAGAAATCTGGTCGGCCAAAGGCTACCGTTGGAATCCAGAAACACGCAGCTATGAGATTCTCCAGTAATCATTCAAGAGGAGGAATAGATAATGACGGCAAAGAAAAAACATACCAGAGCATCGGGCCTGCTGTTCGTGGCTTTACTACTGCTTGTGTCCCTGCCCATGCCCCTGTGTGCGGGCGAGGCTCTGGTCGGAGGCCAATACCTGAGCGCTGCCGGGCAGGATATTCAACTTCTGATTACCGTCGGCAGTCCGGCCCCCACCACCCTGATCGTGATTCAGAATCTGCCGTCCGGCACGATGGTTGATTCTGCTTCTCCCGCATTCAACCAGTACGATGCAGGCAAAGGCGAAGTAAAGTGGCTGCTGACCCATGTCAACCCAGGCAGATATACCGTAAGCTTGCGCCTGCAACACCCCGTTGTTTCAGGACGCATCAGCGGAGACATCCGTTACAAGGACCCGGGCAGCGGTCGCATGATAAATCTGCGGGTCAGACCCTAAGCTTCCCCCTGGGTTATTTCCCGGACTGTTCAAGCACGTTACGACATATCTTCGCCAAATCGTGAATTGAAATGGGCTTCATTACGTACCCCTTAATTCCAAGGGCCTGGGCTTTTTCCTCGGTGAAGACCTCGCTGAACCCGGTGCAGAGAACGATCGGCATTTCCGGTCGTATGGCGAGGATATGTTTGGCCAGTTCGCCGCCGGTCATGTTTGGCATGGTATAATCGGTGATAACCAGGTCAAAATTATCCGGCTGATCCCGAAATAACTCCAACGCTTCAACACTGCTGGTTCTACTCGTCACCTGATAACCCAGGTAAACAAGAATCCTTTCTCCCATTTCGATAAGCGCCACTTCGTCGTCAACCAACAACACCCGCTCCATACCGGTCGGCGGAGCATCAACCACCGCTGCGTCAATTATTTCCGAAACACTTTCCAGCATTGGGAAATACAGGATAAAGCTCGTCCCCTCACCCGGCACACTCTGCACATCGACAGCTCCGCCATGACTGGTGACGATTCCGTGAACCACAGACAAACCAAGTCCGGTGCCTTCGCCCCGGTTTTTGGTGGTGAAAAACGGATCAAATATTCTGGCAAGAATCAGCGGCTCAATGCCTTTCCCGGTATCACTTACTATGAGCCTGAGGTAGTTGCCGGGGGCCAGCGCAAAGGTGCGCAGAACAGGTTCGTCCTTCAGACGCACCTGAGCAAGGCTGACCTCCAGTACTCCACCATTTTCCCGCATGGCATGAGCCGCGTTGGTGCACAAATTCATAAGCACCTGATGGATCTGGGTGGGATCGGCCTGAATTTTACCGAGATCCTGGCCCAGGGTCTGTTTGATCTCAATGGTCGTCGGCAGAGAAGCCCGCAGCATTTTAAGGGTTTCCTTGATGATGGGCGCGACATTGACCGGAGTCCGTGCCATTTCCCCCTGTCTGCTGAAGGCTAGGATATGGGCAACCAAATCCTTGGCCCTGCCGCTGGCCTTGCGAACCTCGTTCAGAGTATCCCGGAGGACTCCATCCTCGGCCTCAAGCAGAGCCAACTCCGTGTAGCCCATTATCGCGGCGAGAATATTATTGAAATCGTGGGCAATTCCACCAGCCAGGGTTCCTATGGCTTCCATCTTCTGGGAATGACGTAACTGGGCCTGCAGGTTCTCCCGCTCGGCTCTTTCCTGCTCCCTTTCCGATATGTCGCGGACAATGCCCACAGCCCACCAACCATCTTCCTGGCGCAAGGCGGACACTGTAAGTTCAACAGGAAACTCGCTGCCCCCTTTGCGGAGTGCGGTCATTTCCAAAACTTTACCGATAGCATCTCCCGACCCATCTGCGCAGAAACGTGTCATCCCTTTTTTCATTTCAGGTCCAAACCGAGTCGGCATAATCAGTTCATGAAGATCTCGGCCGAGGGCCTCAGTCTCGGTATAACCGAAAATACGTTCGGCAGATGGATTCCAGTAGGCAATCCGACCCTGATCATCCATGAGAATAATGGCATCCTGGGCTGTACCGGCAATGGTCCGATAACGATTCTCACTGGCAAGGAGATCGCGCAAGGCTTTCTTTTTATCGGAAATATCCTTGAAACTGACCACTGCCCCCGTCAATTGATCGTTTTCACGTATGGGGGTGCTGGTATACTC
>JAHJTI010000017.1 GCA_018829945.1 Pseudomonadota bacterium
CATGAAAAATATCCGAAAGTTTTTCAGACCTATGCTTGTCGCTCTGACAATTGTAGCAATCGTTGGGGCTACGGCTTTCCTGGTTTTGAATAGGGCTAATGCCGGATCGCAAAACACGCCTCAAGGAATTGATGGATACAATGTCGGGATATCGGGCGATGTTCAAGTTGACTTGAAGAACGTCCAAACTCATGCAAGCGACGTACAGGCCGAGCTTTGCATTGAGATGCCCACCTTGGATCCGTGGAATCCTTATGCAACGCTAACAGTGGATGGGACAGTCATCCCAAACAGCGAAGTAGCTTTGCTTAATGCAAAAGATCCCAAGGTCATGCAGGCCGCGAATCGCTGTTACCTGTTCACCTTTCCTCTTTCAACCGAAAGCAGTATCTCGGGAAAAGGGATGCTGAAGCTGGAAAAACTCTGGCTTGAGCTTGGCCGCGGCGCGTGGAGTGATGCTGTCATTGCAGAAATCAAGACCCGCTTGAGTCAAGTTGCGCCCGGCGTGGATTTCGAGGTGGTATCTGTTTCCGGGGAAGGTGGCGGGGGCGGAAGGATCAATATCACATTGAAACCCGAAAATATGAGTGATGACGAGGCTGTGCGCCTGATTCTGCAGCTTTCGAAGGACGAAATTCCGACAAACTGGCAAACGGAGATCGATCTGAAATAGAGTAATAACATGCCAACCGCCTGTGGAAGGACGCGCTGCCTTCCACAGGCGGCCTATTCTTTGATAATACAGTACAACACAACACGGAAAGAAGCTATGAATACTACATTTATAAAAAGACTCTTATGGCCCGCTATCCTCATCTTTTTTGTGTTGATGAGCGCATGTTCCGGCGCGAACCAAATTTCTCCCACACCCGCCATTAGCCCCACTGCGATGCCAGGCACCACATCAACTCTGCCTGCCCTCACTCCATCCTCTACGGTGTCTGTCCCAGAGAAAACACCCACCTCGACGATCCCGGCGCCGCAAACTAATCTCATTTCGGTAAAGGACAACGCCTCGTTTGTGAGCGAGAATTACCACGACAACTCAGTGCTGAAACCGGGTGAGAAGTTTGTCAAGACCTTCGAAATAAAAAACGTCGGGACAACCACCTGGACTACGTCCTATGTGCTCGCTTTGAATGCGACCCCTCAAAATGATGCGCTCGGCAGTCCCTCGCAGATCAACTTTCCGCAGGATGCATCGCCTGGGAAGACCATCAGCCTCTCGCTTCCCCTGGTCGCGCCTATCACACCCGGGACATACACAGTGAATTGGACGCTCAAAAATGAACGCGGAGAAACTGTTACAGGGGATGGCAGCAATTTATGGGTGAAAATCATTGTCTGCGATCCAAACCAACCCTGTAACCCTCCCACGGCTGGAGGCGGAACCACAGCAAACGGCATATCAGCTACCCTGACCAATTTCGCATCTGGCGAGCAAAGCGCTACCGCAAGTTTTTGCATGGCCCTGCCGAATCGTAATTATGCACCAGGGGGGGGATCCGTTTCATTGAACGTAGATCAAAAAACAGTGCTGGCGTCAAGCGGCGGGTCTCTGAACTCCGGATGCTTCGAGTTTGAATTTCCAGTCAGTGCCGCCGAACTCGGTCAGGCTCAACATGTTGCGGTTTCGATTGAACAGGTGCGCCTGATGGGTGCTCTCAACTACCCGGATGAAGCCTGCCAGTCAGCCCGGCTTAATCTTATGGCGCAATACCCAGGACTGGATTTTCAATGCCATTACAGTATGGCGGGTTATTACACCAATCTGCAGCTGCCAGCCGGGATGACAGCGACACAGGCCAAGCAAATCATCTTCGATGCCATCGAAGGGGCAATCTATGGACCATGGGTGCTGACGATAAAATGACAGGGCTTTCAGCTATGCTCTCCTGGGGCGCACGGTTTTCAGGATTGATTCTTGGCGTTATGACCACCTCCAAAGGCTATTTTAATCTTGGCTGCGCCATGATTATGCCCCCAACTTTTCTGCCTGCTGGAGTGTATATAAGATAGGAGTTGAATTTATCTGCACATCGACACTTGAGGGAAGGAGGATGCTGATGCGAGAAAATATATCTGGAAGATCCGGCCATCCTTTCTTTGATTCAATCGGAGGTTGCGATGAAAAACATGAACCTGCGTCCTGGTC
>JAHJTI010000146.1 GCA_018829945.1 Pseudomonadota bacterium
AAGCGGCCACAAGACCAGAAATTTTGACGAAATCATGAGCGAAATCCGCTCGTTTTTCGAAATCCACTGGGCCGAAGGTACGGTGCCGGGCGGGATACACTTTGAAATGACCGGGGAAAACGTCACCGAATGCACGGGCGGCAGCAGAAAGATCCTCGACCACCATCTGGCCGATAACTACCTGACCAACTGCGACCCGCGCCTTAACGCCGAACAGAGCCTGGAGCTTGCCTTCCAGATCGCCGAATTGATGCGGGAGAAATAAAAAGAACTTGCCCCGCACGCGCGGGAACTGTTACACACTCTCTTTCGTACGCACAAGAAATCGTGAACGAGAACAACATAACCAGACTGGTGCCTGCCTTTTTACAAAAACGGCGGGAGAATAGGGAAGACGGTTAAAATCCGTCACGTTGGGCCGACGCTGTGAGCGGGGACCGACGCCGCACATGCCACTGCCGCAAGGCGGGAAGGCGCGGCGAAGGGTGGAGCCGCGAGTCAGAAGACCTGCCAGCCTGGAAAAACAGGAACCATCCGTCCAGACAATTCCGCATCGCCGTTACCGGTGGTGCGGAATTTTTTTTTGCCCGCGGCCGGAAGACAAAAAAGGAGCATCACCATGAAAACCCAACTGGAACTGGCCCGTGACGGTATCATCACCGAACCCATGCAACAGGTGGCAACAAACGAAGGCTTTCCCGCCGAATCGATTCGCGCCCTGGTGGCCAAGGGCGAAATCGTCATCCCCTGCAACCCCAACCGGCCCGCGCAAAAAGCGGTGGGCATCGGCACCGGTCTTCGGGCCAAGGTCAACGCCTCCATCGGCACCTCCTCAGACATCGTTGATCTCGACCTCGAAACCCGTAAGGCACGGGCAGCAGAAGAGGAGCAGGCCGACACCCTGATGGAGCTTTCCACCGGCGGCGACCTCAACCGGATTCGCAAAGAGGTCCTTGCCGCCACCGCGTTGCCGGTGGGCAATGTTCCGCTCTATCAGGCCTTTTCCGAAGCGAGCAAGAAATACCACAACCCCAACAAACTCGATCCGGAATACCTCTTTGAGCTGATCGAGCGCCAGCTGGCCGACGGCATTTCCTTCATGGCGATCCACTGCGGCATCAACCGCTTCAGCATCGAGCGGCTGCGCAAACAGGGCTACCGCTACGGCGGGCTGGTCTCGAAAGGCGGCACTTTCATGGTCTCCTGGATGGAGCATAACCAAAAGGAAAACCCGCTCTACGAGCAGTTCGACCGGGTTTGCGGGTTGATGAAAAAATATGATTCAGTGCTCTCGCTGGGTAACGGCATCCGGGCCGGGGCTATCCACGACAGCCACGACCGGGCCCAGATGGCGGAGATGATCATCAACTGCGAGCTGGCCGAGATCGCCCGGGACCTGGGCTGCCAGGTCATGGTGGAGGGGCCGGGCCATGTGCCGCTGGACGAGATCGAGGGTAACATCATGCTGGAAAAACGGATGAGCGGCAAGGCGCCCTACTATGTGCTGGGGCCGTTGCCCGCCGACACCGGCGCGGGCTACGATCATATCACCGCCGCCATCGGCGCCGCCCACTCGGTGCGCTACGGCGCTGACCTGATCTGCTACATCACCCCGGCCGAGCATCTGGCCCTGCCCAATGAAGCGGATGTGCGGGAAGGCGTCCGGGCCACCCGGCTGGCAGCCCGGATCGGCGATCTGGCCCGCTACCCTGAGCGGCGTGAGCAGGAAAAACAGATGGCTATCGCCCGCCGCGACACAAACTGGGACCGGCAGATGGAGCTGATGATGTTTCCGGAAGCGGCCAGAAAGATCCGGGAAAGCCGCACCCCGGAAAACAGCCGGACCTGTACGATGTGCGGGGATTTCTGCGCCATGGAACGCGGAATATCACTTTTTAAGGATGACATCCGCGGGGATAAGTGCGGTTGCGTGGGGTGATTTGGGTTTGAAATTTATTTTCCTCCTTGTTGTGTCCTTCGGGGCAACAACAAGGAGGTGTCAAAGCTGGTGCTTCGACAAGCTCAGCACGAACGGTGTAAACGGGGCAACGGTCAGTTACACAATACATTCAGACAATATCCGTTCGCCCTGAGCCTGTCGAAGGGCCGTTTTTACCAGCCCCTCTTCCTTTACAACCGAGGCGGCCCCAACAAAATCATATCGGCGATGGTTTTCTTCACCTTGGGCAATTGGTCCTGCTGCTCCCCTAACAACTCCTGCTCCAGAGCGACCAGTCCCCGAAACAGGGAAGCCCGCTCCACCATGGGTACTGCCTGCCGATCCCCCACGATCTCCTGGCAGCGAAAGCAGCCGGGAAATTTTTTGATCTGACCATTGGGATAGGTAAGGCTGGACGGCACTCCATGCATCCGGCAGATCATCAGCCGATGGTGGTAGAGTCCGCATCGCCCCTCTTCGTTGAGCGGGCACATGCTTTGAGGCCGTTCGCCTCTGGCCAGCGCTCTTTCACAGGCTGCACCATACTCCACGGCCCGGTTTTCAATCTCCTTGCGACACTCCGGCTCAAGCTCCATAAGTCCCTGCCAAAGATACGCCCACTCGACATAGGTATGGTGCTGAAAATAGGAATCGCAGCAGTTGTCAGGGCAGCCGCCGCAGGTGAAATCAAGCTGCCTGGCGACGATATCGTAGGCCTTTTCCATGCGGTCATACAGATCGGCTATTTTCGCGGCAAGTTCCGGTTGCAGAATCAATACTTCCATGATTGTATGTCCTTATTGTGTTGAAAAAAAGCAATCTACCCGAAAACAACCATTCCTTCAAAGACAACCGCCCATGACCCACCTTCTTCCCTGTTTCAAGGCATATGACATCCGCGGCCGTGTGCCTTCGGAGCTGAACGAATCCCTGGCATTTAACATCGGTCAGGCATACAGCGCCAAATTTTCCCCGAAAAAGGTGGCCATCGGCCACGACATCCGTCTCTCCAGCCCTGCCCTGACCAAAGCGCTGACCGAGGGGTTTCTTACGGCCGGGGTGGATGTGGTGGACCTGGGTCTTTGCGGCACCGAAGAGATATATTTCGCCGCCTTCCATCTGGAGGTGGACGGCGGAGTCATTGTCACGGCCAGCCACAATCCGGCGGACTACAACGGCATGAAGCTGGTTCGGCAGGGAGCACGGCCCATCTCCGGAGACACCGGTCTTAAAGAGATTGAGCGTCTGGCAGCGGAAGGGCATCGCCTTACCACAGACAAACCCGGCAGCCTTACTCGCCTGGACAACAAGCCCGCCTACATCGACCATCTGATGGGTTATATTGAACCCAAAAACCTGCGCCCCCTCACCATCGTGGCCAACCCCGGAAACGGATGTGCCGGCGCGGTGATCGATCGGCTGGCTGCGAAGCTCCCCTTTGACTTCATCAAACTCCAGTGGGAGCCGGACGGCTCTTTTCCCAACGGAGTACCCAACCCGCTGCTTCCGGAAAACCGGGAGATCACAGCCAATGCGGTGCGGGATCATAAAGCCGATTTCGGCCTTGCCTGGGACGGCGATTTTGATCGCTGCTTTTTCTTTGACGAACAGGGAGGCTTTATCGAGGGCTACTATCTGGTGGGATTGCTGGCCCGGGCCATGCTGGCCAAGCATCCCGGAGCGAAGATCATCCACGATCCGCGCCTGGTATGGAACACCCGGGAGATTGTCCGACAGGCGGGCGGTATCCCGATAATGAGCAAGACCGGCCACGCCTTTATCAAGGAGCGAATGCGGGCCGAAGATGCAGTGTACGGCGGCGAGATGAGCGCCCACCACTATTTCCGCGATTTCGCCTACTGCGACTCGGGCATGATCCCCTGGCTGCTGGTGGCCGAAATTCTTTCACTTTCCGGTCGCACACTTTCAGAGCTTGTCAGAGATATGCAGGGGGCCTATCCGGTGAGCGGCGAAATCAACAACCGGGTGGCTGACCCTGCGGCGGTGATTGCCGGGGTTGAGGCTTTTTATGCCGCGATGGAAGGAGAGAAGGACTACACAGATGGCTTGAGCTTTACCGCAAAAAATTTCCGTTTCAATATCCGCAGCTCCAACACCGAGCCAGTCCTGCGCCTGAACGTGGAAAGCAAAGGCGATCCTGCCCTGCTCGCCGCCAAGACAGAGGAACTGCTTTCCCTGATCCGAAAATAGGGAGGTGCAGATGCGCCCGTCCTGTGGTCGCTTATTTCTAATGGGTAGTAAAAATCGCCAACAAACCGTGCACGGTGGCGGTGGCAACAAAAACCAGGCCGGCCTTGCGGTGAAGCCCGGGTTTCACCTGGATCCAGCGCTGGCCGGAAAACAACTGAAACATGAGAAGCATGAAATTGATGGCTCCGAGGAGCTGCACCAGAGAAATTCCGCCGATCCGCATACCTTCCTCCCCTCCCAAAATGTTGAAAACATCCAAACGGAACTATTGCAGGGCCACTGCCGCTGTTGCCGTATTGGCGCTGCCATGCACATTACATGAGGCTGCTGATTCAAGGGTGATTGGTCCATCCATCACATACTCAAAACTCCGGCTGAACTCGGCGGCTTCCGGAGTATTGGTCCAGCCGAACTCCCAGCGGGCCATCTCCTTCCCATTGATTGTCAGCGACACCTGTTTCGTATGATGTAAAAAATTGTTGCCGCTGTGGGTAACAAAGAGGGTAATTGTGATTTTCTCGCCTTGCGCCGCACTCGCCGGGGCTTCCAACCGGACAGCCGACTTATTCGCCAGAGCCGGCCCCGCGCAGACCAAGAGCAGAATACCTGAAATCAGCAGCATTATTTTTTTCACAACGCTTCCCCCTTGTCCATCTTGTTGAAAAAGGTGTTTCAGATACCGTCCACTATGGCATTAAACGTTGCACTGGGGCGCAGAGCTTTTTCAGCCTTTTCCCGAACCGGGCGGTAATATCCGCCGATATCCACCTGATGCCCCTGAGCGCCGTTCAGCTCAGCGATAATCTTTGCCTCGTTGTCGCCCAGCTCTTGTGCCACCTTGGCAAACCGGGTCAAAAGTTCTTTATCCGTACTCTGTCCGGCCAGGCTTTGCGCCCAGTAAAGCGCCAGGTAAAAATGACTGCCCCTGGTATCCAGCTCGCCCACTTTTCGGGAAGGAGACTTCTCGTTTTCCAGAAACTTCCCGATGGCCTCATCCAGCGTTTCCGCAAAAATCAGCCCCTTATCGTTGTGGAAGGTGTTGTATATATGCTCGAAAGAAGGAACCAGCGCACAAAATTCACCCAGGGAATCCCAGCGGAGATGTCCTTCCCTGAGAAACTGCTCCACATGCTTTGGCGCTGAACCGCCCGCGCCGGTTTCAAACATCCCGCCTCCATTCATCAGTGGGACGATGGACAGCATCTTGGCGCTGGTGCCCAGCTCCAGGATGGGGAACAGGTCGGTGAGATAGTCACGCAGCACATTGCCGGTAACGGAGATGGTGTCTTCACCCTTTCTGATTCTCTCCAACGAAAACCGCATCGCCTCCACCGGCTGCCTGATCTGAATATCAAGGCCGCCTGTATCATGGTTCGGCAGATAGTTTTTTACCTTGGAGATCAGTTCGGCATCATGGGACCGCTTCGCATCCAGCCAGAAAATCGCAGGCGTGTCGGTTGCCCTGGCGCGATTGACCGCAAGCTTGACCCAATCCTGAATCGGCGCATCCTTGGTCTGACAGCCCCGGAAGATGTCGCCCTCTTCCACCGGCTGCGCAAGCAGGGTCTCGCCGGAAGCGATGTCCACAATGCGGATGGTTCCCTTCGCGGGCGCGAGAAAGGTCTTGTCGTGGGAGCCGTACTCCTCGGCTTTTTGGGCCATCAACCCGACATTGGAAACCGAGCCCATGGTGGCTGGGTCAAAGGCGCCGTGTTTCTTGCAATCGGCAACGGCCTCCTGGTAGATGGTCGCATAACAGCGGTCCGGCACCATGGCGATGGTGTCGTGCAGCTTGTCGTCAGCTCCCCACATCCTGCCGCCATCGCGAATAACCACCGGCATGGAGGCGTCAACAATCACATTGTTGGGGACATGCAGATTGGTGATGCCCTTGCTGGAATCAACCATGGCCAGTTCGCAGTTAGTCTTGTACACCGCAAGAATATCCGCCTCTATCTCCGCCCGCTTAGCCTCCGGCAACCCTTGGATTTTTGCGTAGAGATCCCCCAGGCCGTTGTTGACATTGACGCCCAGCTCCTTGATGATCGTTCCATGCTTGGCGAAAACATCCTTATAGAATACGGAAACGCAATGCCCGAACATGATCGGGTCCGAGACCTTCATCATGGTGGCCTTGAGATGCAGCGAGAGCAGGACACCGTCCTTTTTCGCCGCCTCGATCTGCTCACCATAAAATTTTCGCAGGCTGGCGACATTCATGACCGAGGCATCCAGGATCTCGCCGGGGAGCAACGCGGTCTTCGGTTTAAGCACCGTTGTCTTGCCATCCTCTCCGACAAACTCGATCCGCACCTCGCAGGCCGTGTTGACCGTTACCGACTTTTCGCTACCGTAAAAATCGCCGCCTGCCATATGGGCGACCCGCGATTTGGACTCGGCGGGCCACGGTTTCATCATCCGATGCGGATTTTTTTGGCCAAACCGCTTTACTGATGTTGCCGCCCGCCTGTCGGAATTTCCTTCCCGCAAAACCGGGTTGACCGCGCTTCCCAACACCTTGGCAAACCGTGCCTGCAGTTCTTTCTCCGCCTCGTTTTTCGGTGCTTCCGGGTAAGCGGGGATAGCATATCCCTGCGCCTGCAGCTCTTTGATCGCGCCTTGCAATTGCGGAATTGAGGCACTGATATTAGGCAGCTTGATGACATTGGTCTCCGGCTGCTTTACCAGCATGCCCAGTTCAGCCAGGTAATCCGGTATTTTTTGGCTCTCGGTCAGGTTTTCAGGAAAATTTGCGATGATTCTTCCGGAAAGGGAAATATCCTTCATCTCAACGGAAATTCCCGACCCCTGCGTGAACGCTCGAAGGATCGGAAACAAGGAATACGTTGCCAGGGCGGGTGCTTCATCTACTTCTGTATAAATAATTTTTTGGGTGGTCATAGGTATCCCTTCATTTTATAAGCCGTTACAAAACAACCTTTGGGTGAAAAAACAGGTGTTGTAACACGTGCCGGAAAGACAAAAGAATTAGCATATACCGCTTGGGATTGCAAATATCATCTTGTCCGGCCCCCCCCTCCTTTCCGCTGCGTTGCTATGATTTTACAGGTTGTTTTCCTCGTCTCGCCGCCATACAATGAGGCATCTCATTCACATAGATTCACGGGAGGCTGTCCGCATGGCCGAATTTGCCTGGCATGACAAATACAGCATTGGAAACGCCCAAATCGACGCCGAACACCACCGTTTGCTTGAGCTGGCCAACGAGGTCGCCGCCTTTGCCGGCAGCGGAGAAAAACTCGAGCGGATCAAGGGGGCCATTGTCGCTCTCTATGACTACGTGAAAACCCATTTCCAGCACGAAGAAGAGTACATGGTTCAACTTGGCTATGCGCAGTATGAGGAACACAAAAAACGCCACGAAGAAATCATCGCCGAAATGAACGGTATCATGAAACACAGCGGCAATCTGGATGCGCTGGTGTACAAATTCAAACGGTTGATGAACTCCTGGGTGCTGGAACACATCCTGACCGAGGATTCCCGGATAGCTTCTGGCAAAAAACCCGAAGAAGCAGCGGATTCACAAACAAGCGAGGCCGGCTGATGATCATTACCACCACTCCCAGCCTTGACGGGAAAAAAATCTCCGCCTATCTGGGGGTTGTCACCGGCGAGGCCATTGTCGGCGCCAACCTGTTCCGCGATCTTTTCGCCAGCATCACCGATATCGTGGGCGGCCGCTCCGGCGCCTATGAAAAAGAACTGCGCCGAGCCCGCGAAATCGCCTTTGAAGAACTCACGACATCGGCAAGCCAGCTTGGCGCCAACGCCATCGTTGGAGTTGATATCGACTACGAAGTCTTGGGTGAGAGAAACGGCATGCTCATGGTCAGCGTCAGCGGCACGGCGGTTCGAGTTGAATGAAAAAGAGCGAGTTAGAACAATCTGAAACCTGCACCGTTTGCGGCAAAGAATACCGCCCGGCAGAGCTTGTCTGGGTTGCCGACGCCCTGTTATGCCCCCTTTGCCTGGTGGAAGAAGAGTCCTGCGGCTGCAGTGACTGAACCCTCATACCTACGGAATTCCCATGACCAACATACCCAGAACCGTTCCTCCCTTTGTCATCTACCTGTTTATGGTGATCGGCCTACTCTCCGCCGTGGCCTTCAGGCTGCTGACCATCATCAACACCTTTTCCCCCGCCCTCATGCGCCCGGTCTGGTATTTCGGGGTCATCGGCTACATCTTCTTTTTTGCCTACCGCTATCATATTTCCGAAAAACGAAAAACTGCCATCCGCGCCAACCAGTTGCTGGAAAAAATTCAGGGGTCCGGCGACATCAGCAACGAAGACCGGGTGCTTATCGCCTATGTCCTCTCCTCCATCATCAAGTCCAAGGAAAACCTCAACTACCTGTTCATCTTTGCTCTGTCCATTGCCGCGGTTGGTGTGGATATCCTGCTGGCACTAAGGGGATATTAAGCGGAATAGCGACAACCACTTGATCCCCGTGATGTTTTCTTTTCCCCATCAAGCTGCCGGACCATGAAAAAAGCCGGCCCTATTGTTTTTTGTCTGGTTTTTTCCTCCACAGTTATTATAGTAACAATTATCATTAACTCAAAAAAGGTGACTCATGGATATTACTGTTGATAAAAATGTTGTTGAATTCAAGCCGGGAAACGCCCAGGAAACTGCGGCAATGGAGATTCTTTGGCGGGTCATTGTGGACTGTCTGCGGGAGAACAAAAAGATGGTGCCCATCGGCGAGTACATTCCCGGCAAGGAAAATCTGGCCCGCTTTGTCATTGAGGGAATTCCCGGCGGCAAAACCCAATGGTCGGACCTCAAAGCCGCTGCGGACAATACCTATTACTGTTCCGTCTGCAACAAGTACATGGATGTGAAAAAAGGCGCAGAGATCCCAAAATGCTGCGGCAGAGACATGGAACCCATGGATTGAGCCGCACTTTAGATATCCGATAGCTCAACCAAAAGGAGAATCATCATGGATAAATATGAATGCCCCTGTGGTTATGTGTATGACCCGGCAGAAGGTGATTACGAGCGTGGCATCGAGGCTGGTACCGCCTTTGCCGATCTGCCGGACGACTGGGTCTGCCCCAAGTGCGGGGCGGAAAAAGAGCATTTTTATAAAGTATAGCCCTCCGAAGCACGATTTCCACCCCACTCTCCCCCCCGGAAGCCTCCCCCTCCCCCGGCTTCCGGGGGGTATTTTTTTCTGCTCCCTTGCCAATCCCGCCTTTTGTCTTCATACTATTCACAATCGAGTCTCATTTTTTCACCTTATTCTCACCCGTAACGCACAAAACATCAGAAAAACCGCACGCCAGGGAGATATCTACCGTGATGGTTGTCCATGACTAAAACAATTACAATTCTCGGGGCCGGCCCGGCAGGACTCACTGCCGCCATCGTCCTGCAGAAGGCGGGTTACCAGACGCTGGTCTATGAAAAAAACCGGGATGTGGGCCGCGTTTTTTACGGCGATCTCCAGGGGCTCGAAAACTGGTCGGAGGATATTGATGTACTTGCCGAGTTTGAGGCGCTTGGCCTGGCCATCAACTTCGACTGCACACCCTTTTCCGCGCTCACCGTGTTTAACGGGGAAAAAGAATGGCCCTTTTCCTGCGCCCGTCCCGGCTTTTATCTGATCCGGCGCGGAGCAATGGACGGTAGCCTCGATCACGGCCTCAAGGAACAGGCCCTGGCAGCCGGGGCCACTATTCTATTTAACCAGAGCCTTGCCGCGGCAAAGGCGGATATTGTCGCCAGCGGTCCCATTGTGAGCCATCGCTTTGCCGTTGACCTGGGCATTGTTTTCAAAACAAGCCTGCCTGATTCGGCTTACGGCCTGGTCAACGACCAAGCAGCCTACAAGGGGTATGCTTATCTTCTTGCAGCCAAAGGATATGGGTGCCTCTGCACCGTTCTCTTTGACAATTTTTCCGAAATACACCGCTGCCTATCGGAAACGGAAAGAATTTTTCGGAAATTTGTCGACTTCGAGATGGAGGATCCTAAAAAAGTGGGGGGCATGGGCGGATTTCTGCTTGCCCCTGTGTTTGAAAAAGAACACCGCTTTATGGTTGGCGAAGCTGCAGGGCTGCAGGACATGCTCTGGGGGTTCGGCATCCGCTCCGCCGTTGTTTCAGGCGCTCTGGCAGCGCAAAGCATCATCTCCGGCACCAGCTATCAGGAAACTGCCAGGCACCGATTTCTCGGCAAACAAAAAGCCGGTTTCGTCAACCGCTATCTCTGGGAAACGTTTGGCCGTAACAATTACAGCCACATCATGGACCGGATCGATCGCAGCGGGGACCATCGCAAATTTTTCCATGACTTCTACAACCTCAACCTCCTGCACCGACTCGCCTATCCTTTTGCTTTTCATTCTTTAAAAAAGAGGTACAATCTCCTGTCTGACGATGTGCAATGATCCATGCACCATTTTAGAGAAATTCAGCCGCAAAAAGCGATAGCGTAATCCGCCATGAATATCAACAACGAAGACCAGGCACGAGAGGCCATCGCCCTCTGGCAGACCGACCCGCCCAGGGCGCAGCTCAAAAACCTGAGGTTCGCTCTGGAATCCCTTGAACTCAGCCAGATGTATTATGAGCAAAAGGGCAACGCGGCCGGTGTGACGCGGGCTGACGCCTGCATGGCCATTATCGCCGCCCGCATCGCGGAAATCGACACCGAATAGGTCGGGGAGCGCACCGTGCACACCATTCTTGCAACTACCGGCCTTGTGCTCTCCATCGTAGGGCTTCTTATCTCAGTAGCGTTCTGGATTCCCAGGCTCTGCGACCGGACACGGCTGAGAGAAATCCTTGGCTCGAGATATCCCGTCGTCTACGTGGTCTATATTGCCAATGGCCCCCTGCTCCTGATCCTTGGCCTGATATTGGCCGTAAAGTTCCGTTGAGCAAAAAAGCCGCGATGAAAATTTTCAGATGTCTCAGCCTCACCTTCCTGCTCTGTCTTGGCAACAGCGTTGCCTTTGCCGGAAGCGAGCAATGCGCCGAGCTGGTCAGCAACCGGTGCCAGGGGTGTCACTACAAATCCCGTATCTGTCAGGCTCTCGGCAAAAAAAGTAAATGGAAATGGAAAAGAAGTGTCAGCAATATGGTTCGCTATGGAGCCAAGCTTTCCGGAGCAGAACAAAAGATTGTTGTCGATTGCCTCAGCTCGGCCCCTGTCGGGGCTGATTATGTCTGCAAAGAGTAACAACCGCGCATCGATACTACCAAACAACGAGGAAACATCATGAGTGCAGAGAGCACAGACGGCTGGAACGCGTCCATGGGCATGTCCCTGCTGGTCAAACTGAAAAGCGACCTGAAGGCTGCCATGCTGAAAAAAGACGAGGTAGTCAAGGGCGCGCTGCGCATCATCATCAGTGAATTCCCCACCAAGATCACCACCCCCATCACCCTGGAAAGCGGCAAAAAGAGCACCCGGGCCAAGCGGGACGACGAGATCACCGATGACGACATCATCAGCCTGATCATGGGGTTATGCAAATCGGAACGGCAGACCCTGGAGTATAAGAAAGAAGCCAGCTCAGAATACCTTGAAATTCTGGAGTCGTACCTGCCCAAGATGGCTACGGAAGAAGAGATTGCCGCCTGGGCCAAGGAAAACATCGACCTCTCCCAGTTCAAAAGCCCCATGCAGGCCATGGGCCCGATCATGAAGCATTTCGGCAAAAGCGCGGACGGCAATGTGGTGAAAAAGGTGCTGGCAGGTATGGCGGGTTAAATTCAACCCCTTCCTTCTTCAAAACAAGTAAAGAGGAACACATGAACAAGAAATTCTGTGCGGTTGGAATACTGGCAATGTTGATACTTTTCGGGACAACCTTAGCAAGCAACGCAGAGAATACTGTAGAACTGCAGCCTGGGTTAAAGACGGAAAAAATGAAGGATGGAAAAGCACGCCGTCCAATACCGCCGAAGATCAATGATAGTTGGGCGGCAAAAGAAATGAAGAAAGACGGTTACGACCCAAAAAACATGACCGGAAAGGATTACCGAGAAATGTTCGGGGTAAAAGATTAAGGCCCTGCGGTACTTTTTTTCTTTTGGGCGCTCCTAACGCTGCATTTTTTGCCCTGATCTATACTTAGGCTGGAATCAACCCCCTTCCCCCACCAGCGCCTTGAACTCTTCATCATCCAGGGCTTCTTTCTCAAGCAGGACTTTCGCGATCTTTTCCAACAGCGGCCGCTGTTCGATCAGGGTTTTTTCCACCCCGACCATGCGTTCATCAATGATTTTGCGCACCTCCTCGTCGATGAGCAGGGCGGTCTGGTCGCTGAACTCCTTCTGCTGGAACAATCCCTGCTGCAAAAACTGGTTTGCCTGCTGCAGGTAGGTGACCTGGCCGAGTTTTTCGTTCATCCCATACATGGCCACCATGCTGCGGGCGATATCCGTGGCCCGTTGCAGATCGTTCTGGGCGCCAGTGGTGATTTCGTTGAAAATGATCTTCTCCGCCCCCCTCCCTCCTAGCAGTACATCGATCTTCTCCAACAGCTCGGTCTTGGACATCAGAAAACGATCCTCGGTGGGCAACTGCATGGTATAGCCCAAAGCACCGATACCCCGGGGGACGATGCTGATCTTGTGCACCTTTTCCGCTGTTTTGCGGAAGGTAGCCACCAGGGCGTGCCCGGTTTCGTGATAGGCCACGGTCTTTTTTTCCGTCTCGTTAAGCACCCGGTTTTTCTTTTCCAGACCGGCAACGATCCGGTCGATGGCCGCCTCGAATTCCGTGGCTTCCACCAGATCCTTGCCCTTGCGCACCGCCAGCAGAGTCGCCTCGTTGACCAGATTTGCAAGATCCGCTCCGGTAAAACCCGGAGTGCGGCGGGCGATGATCTCCAGATCAACATCCGGGGAAATCTTGATCCCCTTGCTGTGCACCGCCAGAATCGCCACCCGCTCCTTGAGATCGGGCCGGTCCACCAGGATATGCCGGTCAAAACGACCCGGCCTCAGCAGCGCCGGATCAAGGATCTCGGGCCGGTTGGTGGCGGCGAGAATCACCACCCCCTTGTTCACTTCAAAGCCGTCCATCTCGGCGAGCAGCTGATTCAGGGTCTGCTCCCGCTCGTCATGGCCGCCCATCATGCCGCTGCCCCTGGCCTTGCCCAGCGAGTCCAGCTCGTCGATGAACACGATGCAGGGCGCCTTGGCATTGGCCTGCTCAAAAAGATCGCGCACCCTGGCCGCGCCTAACCCCACAAACATCTCAATGAAATCCGAACCGCTGATGGAGAAAAACGGCACCCCGGATTCCCCGGCCACCGCCTTGGCCAGCAGGGTCTTACCCGTGCCCGGAGGGCCGACCAGAAGGATGCCCTTGGGGATTTTCGCGCCCAGCCGGGTGAATTTTTCCGGGGTTTTCAAAAACTCGATCACCTCGGCCAATTCCACCTTGGCCTCCTCCTGCCCGGCCACCGAGTTGAAATCAACCCCAAGGTCGGTCTGGGCGATGATCTTGGCCTTGGACTTGCCCAAAGTCATCATGCCTCCGCCGCCCTGGCCCATGCGCTTCATCATAAACATCCAGATTCCAACGAAAAAGAGGGTGGGCAGAATCCAGGAAAGCAAGGTGCGTAGAAAAGTGTTTTCGTTGGCCGCGATAATGTCGACCCCATGTTTTTCTAAAAAATCCACTAGGTTACGATCATCAATCCGCGGGGTCACAAAAAGAGCCTTGGGAAACATGGGCTCCTTCATATCGGTCTCAACCTTTTCATACCCCTTGAGCAGGGTTGAGGAGATGACCACGGAATTGATCTTCTTTTCCGCCACATGACTCTTGAACTGACTGTATGAAACATTGTTGATCTGCGGCGAAAGCCAGTTCTGAAGAAGGATAAAGATGGCCAGGGCGATGAAGAGATAACTGAGAGAAAACTGGAATTTTTTTTCCATAACTGCTGCGTCCTTTGTGATATGGCAGTTCCGGCAATGGGAATGCTATCTTCCCTGCCCCGCCTTTGCTTTTCGTGGTATAAAAGATATCGGAGCCGTTGGGAAATATCCTTTTGTTGTTAACAGCACCTTGTTGCGCTGTTTCTAATCACTGTATTATCACTATGATACCGTGATTTTTACACAACGGCTTATTTTTTTACAAAAAGACGGCAGGGAGCCTCTAGAAAATGAATCCCGAAGAAGAAATAGTCCTGATCGTTGATGAACTCAACCACGAGGTAGCACATGTCCCCAGAAAGGTGATGCGGGAGGGGGGCCTCATCCACCGGGCCAGCTACATACTGGTGTTCAACCGGAACCGGGAAATCTTCGTCCAGAAACGGACCATGACCAAGGATGTCTACCCCGGTTATCTGGATGTCGCCACCGGCGGCGTGGTTCTGGCCGGAGAATCCTACGAGCTTTCCGCAAAGCGCGAGCTGGCCGAAGAGCTGGGCGTGCACAAGGTTCCGCTTGCCAGCCATTTTGATTTTTATCATGAGGCCGAAAACAACAGGGTCTGGGGAAGGGTTTTTTCCTGTGTTGCCGATGGTCCGTTTGTTCTCCAGCCGGAAGAGGTTGAGGATGGATTTTTTCTCGGGGTGGATGCAGTGTACTCCCTTGCCGAATCGGAAAAATTTACCCCTGACGGCCTTCTGGTGCTGAAAAAATTCCTGGCCGAATATGAAGGTTTTTCTTAAATCTCTCCTCGACCTCCTGCTGCCGTCGTTCTGTCTTGCCTGCGATACGCCTCTGGGCCCTTCGCCGGACCTGCTGTTCTGCCCGGACTGTTGCGAGAGGCTCCACACCATCAAAAGTCCGCTTTGCCCATGTTGCGGCAGGGCCTATCTCGTGGCGCCGGGCGGCGATCATCATTGCGGTATTTGCCTCGCAAACTCCAGGCATTTCAGCCGGGCCAGGGCGCTCTTTCTCTATGAAGACCCGCTCAAAGAGGTGGTCCACCGCTTCAAGTATCAGGGGAAGACCGCCTGCCTGCCGAGTTTTGCCGCATTTGCCAAAAAACTGCCCCAACCGGCCGAGATGGATGGAGCGGACTGGATCGTGCCCGTGCCTTTGCATCCGAAGCGGCTGAGGGAGCGCGGCTTTAACCAGGCTCTGCTCCTGGCCCGCGCCTTTTTCCCGAAAGACAGGCGCATTGCAGCCAACCTCCTTATTCGCTCAAGACCCACCGAGCCGCAAACTAATTTCAACGGGGCTGCCCGCCGCACCAATCTCAAAAACGCCTTTTACGTTGCCAAACCTCATGCTGTTGCCGAAAAAAAAGTCCTTATCGTCGATGATGTGTTCACCACCGGCACTACGGTGAACGAATGCGCCAGGGTTTTAAAAAAAGCGGGTGCAACGGAAGTGATGGTGTTGACGTTGGCCAGAGTCAAGGAAGATTACTAATAACTATTCAGCAGCACCGCATCTGCTTCGCAGTCTCGCGCTGCTCGCTTAGCTGTCATAGTCCTGTTCACATAGCGGAGCTATTGCTCACAGGTCTATTTCGCGCATCTGCAGCACTGCTGAATAGTTATAATTTCGGGGCGCAAAGCCCATCTTTTTTCTTTTTTACGTAACTTGTTACAGTTACTAAATCCTTGGCAGCAGAAATTTTCCGGTTTACCCTGTGGTCATATTAACCTGAGGAAAAATGCCCATGATTCTGCACATCCTTGCAAGCCTTGCCGCTTTTATTGTCGCCGGTCTGACCTTTGCCTTCATGTTGAAAAAACAGCGGGAAAGCGACTGTCCGTCCTGACTGCTTATCTACGCGACTATTGGTATGGGTCTCATATCATATTATCTTTTTACTTATTTTCTCTGATTCCACAGGCCATACATGCGCGTTTCCGGAACACCGTATAGAACCATCTGGCCGTCTGCCGCAGACCGCGCCGTTATCAACATTATCGACCAGCGTCACCTACCCCACAGCTTTGTGATCGAGGAGCTGCGCACGGTTAACGAGGTGTGCGCAGCCATCCGGGAAATGCATGTGCGTGGCGCCGGGCTTATTGGCGCCACCGCCGGATTCGGCATGCACCTTGCCGCCCGGACCGCCCCGGATCACGACTTTGCCGCCTGTATGCGGCAGGCTGCTGACGATCTGGTGCAAACCCGGCCCACAGCAGGTAATCTTGCCTGGGCGGTGAAGCGCCAGCTTGCCGCTATGGCGCAGGAAAACACTCTTGAAGCAAAGCGGGCCAGGGCCTTTGCGGTCGCCTGTGAAATAGCCGATGAAGACGCGGACTTTTGCCGGATGATCGGGGAGCACGGCAAGGAGATCATTGCCGCACTCAGCCGGAAAAAAAACGGCGCGCCGGTGAATATTCTCACCCACTGCAACGCGGGCTGGCTCGCTTTCGTGGATTACGGCTCCGCAACCGCGCCCATTTACGCCGCCCATGCCGAAGGAATCAAGGTGCATGTCTGGGTGGATGAAACCCGCCCCTGGCTGCAAGGAGCCAAGCTCACGGCCTGGGAACTGAAAGAGGAAGGGGTAGACCACACCCTGATCGCCGACAACACCGGCGGTCATTTGATGCAGCATGGGCTGGTGGACATGGTCATCGTCGGCACGGACCGCACTACCCGCTGCGGCGATGTGGCCAACAAGATCGGCACCTACCTCAAAGCCCTGGCAGCGCACGACAACAACGTACCCTTTTATGTGGCTCTGCCTTCTTCCACTTTTGACTGGTCGATTCGGGACGGACTTACAGAAATACCAATTGAACAACGAAGCGGTGAGGAAATCACCCATATCCGGGGATTGAGCGAGGCGGCTGAGTTGACCACCATTGGCATTGCCCCGTCGGG
>JAHJTI010000147.1 GCA_018829945.1 Pseudomonadota bacterium
AACGGAAGCTGTTAATCTGGCCATCGCCAAACAACTACGGCCGGGAGCCATTGTCCGGCCGGAAATCGAGAGGAGTGCGGCATCATGAGTACGAATCTTTCTCCCCGGTCCAAGTTCCCTTTGTTCTGCGGTATCTCCGGCAAGGATCTTTCTCCCAAGGCCCGCTACAGGTGTATGCGCAACAGTCTGCTCATCGTGATGCTGGCCATTACCATCATCCCTTTGAGCATTGCCTCGGGCCTCAATTTCATCCAGTACCAGCAGCTTCTGCGCGAGGATTCCCAGACCAACGCCCGCTGGAACGCGGAAAGCGCCAGAGCGACCATCAACGCCTACCTGGAAAAGCTGCAGGCAGCGATCATCGTTGTCATTGACACGTACTCTTTCGAGGATCTTTCCGACAGCAAAAAGCTTGAGTTGATATTCAAACAGCTCAAGAAGGAGCACCAGGGACTTGTCGATCTGAGCATTGTCGGCCCGGACGGGATCCAGACCGCCTATGTCGGCCCATACCGGCTGGCGGGCAAGGATTACAGCGACAGTCTCTGGTTTCATCGGGCTTTGGCCCGAAGAATGTATGTGAGCGAAGTGTTCACCGGTTTTCGCAATGTTCCCCATTTTGTGGTGGCTGCAAGTAAGAAGGACCCCTATTCCGAGCAGTACTGGGTGCTTCGGGCGAGTATTGATACCGAAACCCTGGACCGGTTTCTGGCCCTGGCGGACACCGAGGTTTTGGAGGACATCTTTCTCATCAACGACAGCGGGGTCTTGCAAAGTGATTCGCGGTATCACGGCCGCGCCATGGAGGATTTTCGTCTCAGCCGCAAGCCAAAGCAGAACGACATTCTCATCTTTGAGGAAATGCGCGGAAACAGCACGTTTTATCGGGCCGTGAGCAGGATTCCGAACACGCCCTGGCTGCTGGTTCTCGACCAGCAGGGCGCTGAGGCCCGGAAAATCTGGCATTCTTTCAAGGCCCGGCTGCTTTTCACTCTAGCCACCTGTTTTCTGCTTTCCGGCGGGGTTGTTGTCTGGCTGGCCCGTTTTCTTGCGGATAAATTCCGGGAGGCCGATGAAGCGCGGGACAGAATTCTAAGTGAAACGGAGCACTCGAACAAGCTGGCTTCCATCGGCAGGTTGGCTGCGGGTGTTGCCCATGAGATCAACAATCCGCTGGCGATCATCGGGGAAAAAGCCGGATTGATGCAGGATCTGGTCGGGCTGGATAAGGATTTCCGTTACCGGGAGAAATTTCTCGATCAGTTGGCATCCCTGCAAAACGCGGTGGGCCGGGCCAGGACTATCACCCATCGACTGCTGGGCTTTGCCCGGCGGATGGAAACTTCCCTGACCCTGGTTCAGCTCAATGATATCGTGCAGGAGGTGTTAAGTTTCCTGGAAAAAGAAGCTGCGTACCGCAACATCAATGTTTTTCTGCAGCTTCAGGAGGATCTGCCGCTTATCCACGCGGACCATGGCCAGTTGCAGCAGGTGTTCCTCAATATAATAAACAATGCCATCGATGCGATCCGCAGTGATGGGGAGATTCATATCACCTCGCGCCGCGAAAATAATAATACGGTGATGGTGGCAATCTCCGACACCGGCCCGGGCATTGCGCCGGAAATACTGAAAAACATCTTTGAGCCATTTTTCACGACCAAGGGCAACGAGGAGAAAAAGGGAACCGGCCTGGGACTCTCCATTACCTATGGCATCGTGCAAAAATTGAACGGAAATATCGAGGTGAGCAGTGAGGTCGGGGTCGGCACCACCTTTATCCTTTCTTTTCCGATGTACAGCGGAGGTGAAAGCGATGACCGCACGTAGAATTCTCATTGTTGACGATGAGGTGGAATTTGGATCAACCTTGGCGGAGCGCTTGGAACTGCGGGGTTTTACCGCAAAGGCCGTGAGCGGTGCAGGGGAAGCGGTGACGTTGCTTTCTTCGGGCTGGACGCCGGATGTGGTGGTGCTCGATCTGATGATGCCGGGGGTGGACGGCCTCGCCACCCTGGATCTGATCAAACAACACGATCCGCGTATCCAAGTGATTATTCTCACCGGGCATGGCTCCACGGAGAGCGGCATCATCGGCATGCAGCGCGGT
>JAHJTI010000148.1 GCA_018829945.1 Pseudomonadota bacterium
AAGATGCCATGCACCACGGCCAACCCCATGCCGGACCCTTTGCCCACATCCTTGGTCGTAAAATAGGGCTCAAAAATACGGCCCTGGATGGCCGGACTCATACCGCATCCGCTGTCGGCCACGACCAATCGAACAAAGCACCCTTCATCGACTCCAAGTTCTTCGGCCTCTTCTCTCTGCAACCGCACGGAATCAAGGGTGATCGAGAGGGTGCCGCCTTGTTCCTCCATAGCATGAAAAGCATTGGTGCAGAGATTGATGATTACCTGATGCAACTGGCTTGGATCGCCAAGCACCGAACTGTTCAAGGCAGTAATCCTCTCTTCGATGGCAATGGTGGATGGGATGGAAGCCCGGAGCATCTTGAGAGTTTCCTTGACGAGAGGCGCCATCAAAAACGGTTGCCTCATCCTCTCGGTTTTGCGACTAAAATCAAGAATCTGCCTGACCAGATCCTTGGCGCGGGTACTGGCCTTGATGATCTCTCCAAGCTTGTTCCGGCGTGGGTCTGTCTCGGGGGTTTCACGCAATGCCAATTCGGCGTAACCCAAGATGATAGCCAAAATGTTGTTGAAATCGTGCGCAATGCCGCCTGCAAGGGTGCCGATGGCCTCCATTTTCTGGGCGTGCCTGAGTTGCTCTTCAAGCCGCATCACCCCTGTCACATCACGTTTTACAGCCACATAATTGATAATTTCCCCGCTTTCATTCAGAACAGGAGTAATCGAGACCTCCTCTTCAAACAAGGTGCCGTCTTTTTTCTTATTAATCAAATGCCCCTGCCATGCCTTGCCACTGACCAGTGATGCCCACATCTCCCGGTAAAATGCTGCATCATGTTTGCCGCTTTGCAAAATCCTCGGGTTCTTGCCGATAACCTCCTCTTTGGTAAAGCCTGTGGTCCGTTCAAAGCTTGGGTTGACATATTGGATCAAACCTTTCCGGTCGGTAATAACCACGCTGTCTATGCCTTGTTCTATGGCGGTTACCAGAAGGCGCCGTTCTTCCTCAATCTGCTTGCGCTCGGTAATGTCAATTACATTCCAGAGAACGCCCTGTTCACCATTGGGCAGCTGCATCTTCACTCCGGCAAAGAAGCACCAAAAAATAGTGCCATCCTTACGGCGCCAAGGGTAATCGGCACTGGCAATAGGAAAACCGTCCTTGGCCTCCTGGAAGCGGGGGGCCCAGTCTTCATAATGCTGCTGATCAACATGAAGAATCCGAGCGTTCTGCCCCACCAACTCATCACGGCTGTAACCGAACAGATTGCAAAACTGATTGTTGACCAGCAAGATTTGCCGGGTGGAAGAGACGACCAGCATGCCGGAACCGTTCACCTCAAACAGAGTCTGCATGTGGTTGCGCTCGATGGCGAGTTCCGCTTCCGCCTGCTTTTTATCACTGATGTCAGTCAGGCTCCAGACCACCCCCATGTTGCCATCAGGCAGCATCAGGGCTCCTCCGGAGATGACAGCCCAGAAGGTGCTGCCATCCTTGCGAAGGTACTGATATTCAATCTGCACCGGCGGACCATCGCTGCGGGCATTGTCAAACCACTGCTTAAACCGGTCGTACTGTGA
This sequence comes from Pseudomonadota bacterium, assembly GCA_018829945.1. Lineage (GTDB taxonomy): Bacteria > Desulfobacterota > Desulfobulbia > Desulfobulbales > Desulfurivibrionaceae > Thiovibrio. Next base: position 1,584 of record JAHJTI010000148.1, read on the forward strand.
CCGATCAAGGTGAAAAATCTCGGCGCTTTGGCCTATCAGCTCGTCACGGCTGTAACCGTACATCTCGCACAACCGTCGATTTACCTCAATAACCCGACGCTCGGGCGACACAATCACGATTCCCGCCGTGGTCCGCTCCAGCATATTATGCCAGAATTCCATCTGCTTTTGCAGGCGGCGATTTGTCCGGCGCAAACGCAGCATTGTGCCGACCAGAACAATAATTACAAGTATGCTTACTACAATGATCACCGGTGCCCCGTTAACCATTGCCTTCACCTGTTTTCATCCGCGACAACCAATTTAAAAAATTAAAAGATTATAAAGATAAAGATGGACGCGTGAATCTTTCACAATGTGCATTCCGCCTGATAAGCAACCCATGTACAAAAAATAAATGTCAATATCAAAAAAATGTCATTTCTGGATGAAGACGCCGGAACCCTGATTTTAAAGAGAACATCCGGTTACATGTCTAAAAAGTCATCTCCTGTGCTGCGGAACACAAACAAAAAAAAGCCCCCGATACCTTTCGGCACCGGGGGCTTTTCATAGCAAAACAAATGCGGTACGAATTATTCCTTCTCGTCCTCGCTCAAACCTTTCACAAGCATCGCACCAGCCAAACCAAGCATACCGAAATTTTTAGCCTGATCCATGGCCGGCTTCAACATCTGAGCCATAATGGTCCGACGCAGATTGGCCTGGGGCATAGCCTGCGGGGTTGAGGTGGAGGTCAGCAGGTGCATATCCTTTTTGTTGCCGTAATAACGGACATTGGGACCGATCTTCACCTTGGCGCTTTCCAGCTTGGCAGCACCTTTTTTCACATACTTGGCAACCTCGGAATTGGGATCTTTCAGGTCGCCGAATATCCGGGCGCGGGCCAGACAGGTTTGTACGCAGGCAGGCTCAAGCCCTACCGCTATCCGCTCCACGCAGAAGGTGCATTTGTCGGCCTTGGGATCGCCCTCTTCCTC
>JAHJTI010000149.1 GCA_018829945.1 Pseudomonadota bacterium
AGAAATTTACGTCTCGTCAGATTCAAAGCCATTTTACAATTCCTCCCTTGTGAAAAAATCAATGAGATTTACTAAAACCCTGTAGAACGGGTGACGAACCTCCTGTAACACCCGCGCCTGAAAGCTTGGGAACCATGGTCTAAAATGCTTTTGCAGAAAGAGCTCTTCCTCCCGGCTCTTGCCTTCTTCGGCAAGAAGCGCCAGGAATTCCAGCTCAAAGATAAGATGGTCCGGGATATCGGCCTCTCCGGTAAGATCAAACCCTTGCTCCCGATAAAAGGCCTTGGCTTTTTCGGCGCTGGGGCCGTAAAGCATACCGTCATCGCTGAGATATACTGAACCGTAAGGGGGCGCAACCACGGCAGGAACAGCATTGACGAACAGCCGGGTATGCTCCACCTGCAAAGGTTCAAGCCAGTCTGTATTTTCGGAAATTGTCTGACGAAGAAGTTGTGCCTCAACATCCCAGCCAAGCTCAACAAGAAAAGTATCGAGTACGGAAAAATAATCCGTCTGCATCCAGTCGGGACTGGGATATCGCATGGACTGGGCGAGAAAGCGGTATATCTCCGCCATGCTGATCGAAGTGGATTGGGTCATGGACTCACTTGGGGAGCAAAAGTATCATTTAAAAAATCCGCTCACCGGATGAAACAACCATCACATCGATAGAACCGCCGGCAAACACATAGAGGTTTCAATCCGGTGAGCGTTTACAAGGAAAGGAAAGAACAAAAAAAGCTATAACACAAGGGTCCCCGGTTGCAAATGCGGCAAATTGTCGCATTTGCAACCGGGATGCAGGAAGCACTTCAACTTCCTGACGAATAATGGTATGCATCAAGGGTTGTTGCCCAATCAAGACATGCTCTATATTGTTTCCCGCAAAATAAGGATAGTCCGTGCATACCGTCGCCCGAAACACCACCAATGAAGAAGGAAACACCGCTTCCTCCAGAATCGCCTTCGCCTGGCTGCTGCATTTACGCTGGGGCGCAGTGGCAGCCCAGATTCTCCTGGTACTGATAGCTTTCTTTTTTCTCGAAATCACTCTTCCCGTCGGGATTATTTCCGGGATTCTCGCCTTTGAAATCATCAGCAATTTCCTGTTCGTTTATTTTAAACAGAAAGAAACACCCATGGCCGACTGGATTTTCATTCTGGTCATGTTCCTGGACACCGCCCTGCTCAGCTTGCTTTTGTACTACACCGGCGGGCCGATGAACCCGTTCACCTTTCTTTATCTGGTGCATATCACCTTGGGCGCCATCCTCATGCCGCCCAGATGGACATGGGCTCTGGCTTTTTTTACCACCTGCTGCTATGCCACACTTTTTTATCTGCCCGCCGAAGGAAGCCTGAATCAACCCTGCCATCCGGAACCATCGATGCTGGCGACCCTGAGCGACCCGCTGAAAATTCACCTGCAGGGCATGTGGGTCGCCTTTGCCGTAACTGCATTTTTTATTGTTTTCTTTGTCAGCCGGATCCAACTGGCCCTGAGCAGACATCAGAAAACACTTGCTGACCTGCAGGAGGAAAAAACAAAAAGTGAAAGGATGGCCTCTCTTGCGACCCTTGCCGCCGGGGCGGCCCATGAATTTTCCACTCCTTTATCAACCATCGCCGTGGCAGCAGGCGAGATGCTCCATACCCTTAAAAAAAACAACCGTGCTCAAAAATTTCCTGAACTCTATACGGATGTTACCCTGATCCGCGAGCAGGTAAAACGATGCAAGGATATCCTTTTTCACATGGCCGCCGATGCCGGGGAACACATGGGGGAACCGTTCACGGATTTTACCATTGATGACCTCATGGGCAATCTTCTCAATACCTTTCCCGACACTCTCAAAGATCAGGTAAACTATATAAATAAAGCGGGCGATATTCTTGTGAGGATGCCGCTTCGTACCCTGCGCCGCATTATCAGAGGCCTTATCAAAAATGGTCTGGATGCCGCTCCAAGCACCCCTGTTCTGGTTGAATGTCGAAAAGATGCGACACGGCTTTATATTGAAATCACGGATAATGGCTGCGGAATGGCCACGGATGTTGCCTCCCGCGCGGCTGAACCGTTTTTTACCACCAAGGAACCGGGCAAGGGGCTAGGTCTTGGTCTTTTTCTGGCTAAATCGGCTGCCGAACGCTTTGGCGGTGGGTTGAGCGTGATTTCCGAGCCAGGCAAAGGCTCAAAAGTCACGTTGTTCTTTGCTCTGCAGCAAATCAAAGCAGTAACTCCGGAGGTGCTTCATGGGTGAAACAATTATTCTGGTTGATGACGAGGAGCTCTTCCGGGAACGGTTGGCAAAGGCGTTCAGCTTTCGCGGATATACGGTTTTTACCGCCGCCAATTACGACGAAGCCGTGCGGATCATCAACGAACAAAAACCTGCGTTGGGAGTATTTGACCTGAAAATGCCCGGCAGATCGGGACTTGAACTCATTGGTGCGGCCAGGGAAACCAACCCTGACATGCAGATTGTCGTGCTCACCGGATACGGCAGCATCGCAACGGCCACAGAAGCGGTCCGACTTGGAGCGCTTTACTATTTGCCCAAACCGGCGGATGTGGACGATATCCTCGGCGCCTTTGCCAGGAACCCCGAACTCGCCATGGTAGTTGAACAGGATGAGTTCTCGGCCCCTTCGCTGGCTCGGGCTGAATGGGAACACATCAACCGCGTGCTCACCGACTGCGAGGGAAACATCTCCCTGGCCGCCAAAAAACTCGATCTGCACCGAAGAACCCTGCAACGAAAACTGCAGAAATATCCTCCCAGCAAGTAAACCTGCATCCCTCACACAAGGAGACGAGTATGCACAGCAAACAAGAAAACAAACACACCCTGCACTTACTCATGATTCTGGGGTTAACCGCGATTTTACTTGGAGGATCCCTGGCCTTTGCCGCCGGGGACAACACCGGGCGACCCGCAGCGCTGGAACCTCAAGCAATTACAGAGGGAATGACTTGCGCAGCCTGCGGCATGTATCCGTACCGTTATCCCCAATGGCAGTCCCAAGTAGTTTTCGCCGACGGTACAGTTGCCGCCTTTGACGGATGCAAGTGCATGTTTCGATTTCTTCTCAACATGCAAAAATTCGCGCCGGAACGACAACCCGATCAGGTAGCCGTCGTTTGGGTAAAGGATTTCAAAACCGGTAAATGGCTGGACGGCAAAGCTGCACATTATGTAATCGACAGCAAGGAAATGGGACCAATGGGCAAGGAGCTTATTCCCTTCGCCACCCGTGCTTCTGCGGAAGAATTCAAAAATGCAAACGGCGGAACCATCAAAACATACATGAACATCAGCATGGAAACCATCAAACCGCTTATGGGCGGGATGCAGATGAAGATGCAGCACCCCCCTATGTAACAAGACCTCCGCCGCACGGCACGAGGCCCTCCTCGTGCCGAATTATTCCCTGAGCCGCCCCGCACATACCAGCTTCAATTGTCATGATTCAAGGAATCAAATAATTCCTCGGATGCTTCACAGTTTCGTCCCGCAATCCTCACAATTAAAATTTGCATGTAAATAATTGAAATTACGCACTTTTTATGGTTGACTCCCTCCTGGGAAACTCTTACCTTATATATTAAGGAGTGATGATCACTCGGAACAATCATCCTACGGGAAGGAGGCGGGTTATGACACAGACATCATTGGCAAAAAGCAGAAACCGTACCAAGGCTGCGGCACAAGCAACAACAGAGACCAGAATTTCCACTGGTGCCTTAACCGCATTCGGTGCAATTTCAAGCCTGATCGGCCTGTGGGCAGTGGCCTGTTTTGTCGGTGCAATGCTTGCCAGCGGCGGTCCCCTTTCTCTGGCAAAAGCTTGGATCACTGCGGTAACCGGCGGATGAAAAGTAAAAACACCTCTGCATCAGCGCTGGAGTCCGTACCCATGCGGACTTGCTTCGCCATTGCAAAGGTAAAGGCAAAAAATAAATGCCGAACCTTTCATGGTGGGCCGGAGAACAATACCAATGTCGGCCACGACATTTCAAAGGCCGGACTAGGGGTAATTCTCTGCATCGGCGCAATTATCGGCATAGGCGGTTTTTTCCTGCTCGTCGGAGGACTTATTAAAAGCGGAGGAATCATAGGCTTTTTGAGCGGATGGGTCTCTGCATTCACCGGCGTATAGGTCTCACGAGCATCAAAAAACCCTTCACAAACAAAAAAACACCCAATACACATTCAAGCCCGGGCGTACTTTGCGTACCCCCGGGCTTTTTTTATTTATGATTGGCAGCAGCATACAGCTTCCGGTACAATGAAGACACTGGAAATCACGACAATTCCGCTTTGACGCACAGACGCATCACGAACAGAAAGAGGTTGCCATGACCAAACTTGTCTACACGCTCTTCCTCAGCGCCGTGCTCATCGTAATTGTCGTTGCCACCGCTCTTTTCTGGAAGTTGGAAAACACCAGTCCTCCCCTGAAATACAATGATTTCCTGACCAATCTGGAAAACAACGAGATTGCCGAAGTACACCTCAAGGGCGGCTATATCTCGCTCACCGACATTTATGGCCGTGACTTTTCAACCTTTTCACCGGATGTGGGCGAACTCATGGGCAAGCTTGCCCATAAGAAGATTGCCATCACTGCCGAAGACGACCGCCCCTCCCCTTTCTGGAACCTCTTCACAGTCACGCTGCCGATCAGCATCATCCTTATAGGCTGGTTACTGCTGATGCGCACCCAGCAAAGAGGCTCCGATGAAGAACCGGAATTCGCCAAAAATAAGGCCATTCAATTCGACGGGAGCAACACACCCATAACCTTTGAAGATGTTGCCGGAATCCCTGAAGCGAAAGAGGAGCTGAAAGAGATCGTCAAATTTCTCAAGGAACCGAAAAAATTCAGCCGCCTTGGCGCCAGCCTGCCCAAAGGCGTTTTACTGCAAGGCCCTCCAGGCACCGGAAAAACCCTTCTGGCCAAGGCAATTGCCGGTGAAGCAGGAGTACCGTTTTACAGTTTCAGCGGCTCTGATTTTGTAGAGATGTTTGTGGGCGTCGGTGCTTCCAGGGTTCGAGATCTTTTCCGGGAAGCCAAAAAAAATGCCCCCTGCATCGTTTTTATCGATGAAATCGATGCTGTGGGTGCGCACCGCAGCGCAGCGGGATCAGTGGGAGGCCAGGATGAACGGGGACAAACCTTGAACGCCCTGCTCGTCGAAATGGATGGTTTCAGCCGAGATGACACTATCATTGTTCTCGCCGCCACCAACCGTCCTGACATCCTTGATCCAGCACTGAGACGTCCAGGTCGCTTTGACAGACAAATCACCATTTTGCCCCCTGACGTGAAGGGGAGATTGAAGATCATCGAAGTACACGCCAAACGCGTAACCATCTCGGAGGATGTCGACCTTGCCGAGGTGGCCAGAAGCACCCCCGGCTTTACCGGCGCGGAACTTGCCAACCTTGTGAACGAGGCGGCTCTGATCGCAGCGCGTGAAGACAAGGATGCCATTGAGGTGAATGATTTTAACGAAGCAAAGGACCGTATTCTTATCGGCGTCGAGCGCAAGGGCTTCGTGATCAGCAAGGATGACCGGCGAACAATGGCCTATCATGAAGCCGGACATGCCATTGTTGCCCGCCATCTTCCCGAGGCCGACCCCATCCAGAAAATTACCATTATTCCCCGCGGCCGGGCCATGGGCCATACCCAGCAGCAATCCCTCGTTGACCGCCAGGCCTATACCAAGGAATACCTGCTGACCAGAATCACCATTCTCATGGGAGGCCGTGCTGCGGAAAGAATAGGCCTCAGCCAGCAAACCACCGGAGCGGAAGATGATCTGTTGCGCGCCACCCAGATCGCCACCAAAATGGTATGCCAATGGGGGATGAATGATGTTATCGGTCCCTTGGCCTATGCTAAATCCGATGAGGGTTTTCTCGGGGATCAGGCAAGCCAGTTGCTCTACAGCGAAAACACCGCCAGGCACATTGACATGGAAGTGCGAAAACTGGTGGATGATTGCTACCAGCATGCACACGCCATTCTCCTGAAAGAAAAGCCTTTTTTAGGACACTTGGCGGAAATCCTTCTTCAAACAGAAACTCTGGACCGGGAGGAGATGGAAATAATTTCCGAATGCTCCATAAATAAACAGGCCTCTGAAACAGCGGAATCCAGCGAGGGGAAGGTCCACGAGTGCATGACTTGTCCGGCAGCAAGCCATTGCGCTCACCTGCCGTCGCCAAACGAGACCTCCTGAAACCCGGCTCCACATCAGGATACAGCGAACTTTATTCTCTGTATTTTTTAGGACATCACGATGTGCCAAAAACTGAATCTTTTAGCTTTTGAGAATCCTGCTCATTTTTTTATCCCGGAATCTTAACACCTTCAACTGACACGTAACCTATTAAAATTATTTGTTTTTTCTTTATACCCATCTATGATAGATTACAGGGAGGATGCATTTCTCGGAATCTTAAACCATGAAAACAATCAGGACGGGAGGATAAGCATTGGCCACATTTACAGACATCATCAAGTCGTTTGTCGAAAACATTGCACGCAGCAAGGTTTCCCTTATGGGGGCCGTCCTGACTACCGTCACCTTTCCGATACTGCTTGTTGCGGCTGTCCTCGACATCATGGGTATTGTGGAAAATCCGTATTTCGGCTTTATCATCTATCTGGTCCTGGGTCCGCTCTTCATGGTGAGTCTGATCCTTGTTTTTCTGGGCCTTTTTTTCTTCAAGGGCAAAGAAGGAGTCGGCATCTTCACCTATGACCACCTGAAAGAACAATTTTCCGCTCCGAATCGATTTGCCAAGATACGAAAGCTTATCACCCTGATAAGCGCGCTTACCTTTCTCAATCTTTTCATCCTCGGCCTCATTTCCTACACCGGCTACCACTATACGGAATCAATCGCATTCTGCGGGCAATTATGTCATACGGTCATGGCGCCTGAATACACCACCTACAAGAATTCCCCCCACTCAAGGGTTCGTTGTGTGGAGTGTCATATCGGTCAAGGTGCTCAATGGTTTGTGAAATCTAAAATTTCCGGGGTCAGGCAGATTTTTGCCGTGGCTTTCAACACATACAGTCGCCCCATTCAAACTCCGGTACATGGTCTGCGTCCCGCCAGGGAAACCTGTGAAGAATGTCACCGCCCCGAGTTATTTCATGGAGACAAGCTTTACATCAGGCACAAATTCCTGCCCGACGAGAAAAACACCCATCTCCAGACCGTGCTCCTCCTTAAGGTTGGCTCCGGCGGCTACCGTGGCACTAATGCCCACGGCATTCACTGGCATGTGGCCCCGGAAAACAAGATCACCTATATCCACACAGACACGGCCCGGGAAAATATCAGCGAAGTGAAACTCTCCAAACCGGACGGCACCGAGATTGTTTTCTCAAAAGAAACAGATGCGGCCGCCGGGCCGGCAGGGAATGCGCGGACCATGGATTGCGTCGACTGTCACAATCGCCCAACCCATATCTACCTCCCCCCGGATGAAGCTCTGGACCAGAAACTTCTTCATGGAGATATTCCTGTTTCTCTTCCTTACATAAAGAAAATTGCGCTGGAATTGATCACAAGAACCTATACCAGCCACGAAGAAGCCAAAAACACCATTGCCACCGAAGTCCAGGCCCGATACCGGAGAGATTATCCAACCCTGGTAAACAACAACCTGCCGCTTCTGGGGCAGGCTATCAGCGGCATTCAAGCGGCCTACGTGGAAAATGTTTTTCCGCAAATGAAAATAGAATGGAATACATACAGAAATTTCCTCGGACACAAGAATGATTCGGGCTGCTTCCGCTGTCACGATGGCGGCCATTCAACCAAGGCCGGTGAAATGATCTCCATGGACTGTGACACCTGTCATGTTATTCTGGCCGAGGACGAAGCGGATCCCAAGATCCTAGAAACACTGCGCGTCCTATAAGAGAGGTAAACACTGGAGAAGGCCTGCCAAAACGGGCGGCCTTCTCCATACTCTCTTCAGGCGTGAGTGATCCACCTAAAACGGATACGCACGGAGCAGAACATGCCACTCGATAACAGCGAGCCCATTTACCCGATCAGTGTTGCAGCAAAGCTTCTTTCCGTTCACCCGCGAACCCTGCGGATATACGAAGAAGAAGGGCTGATCAAGCCTGCCCGGCAAGGCAACAAACGATATTTCTCCAACAACGATATTGAATGGGTTACCTGCCTGCGCACCCTAATCCACGAAAAGGGCATCAGTATCCCTGGCATAAAAATGCTGCTCGAACTCACTCCATGCTGGGAAATAACCAAATGCCCCCCGGAAAAACGGGACTGTTGCTCTGCCTATATCGACAGGTCGATCCCGTGCTGGCAACGAGCCGGCACAGCCTGTGCAAAAGATTTTGGACAATGCGACAATTGCGAAGTGTACATCAGGGCCATGAAACAGGCCAAAGAATTGGCGGCAAGTGATGCTTGCTCCAAACCATCACAAAACACGGGTTAGAAACAACCACCCTCTCCCTGCCATGCGGACTGTTGTAAGGGCAGAATCAAACGCTACCCTTTCCAGTTTCGAACAAAATCGAACAGGGTGCGCACTGCGATGCCGGAAGGTCCTTTGGGTATATAGGATTTTTCGGTGAAATCCCAGGCCGTACCGGCAATATCCAGATGGGCCCAGGGGGTATCCCCGACAAACTCCTTGAGAAAGGTTGCCGCGGTAATGGTGCCGCCGTCCTTTTTCCCGACATTTTTAAAATCGGCAATCTCGGATTTAAGCTGTTTCGCATACTCCGGATCCAGGGGCAGGCGCCACAATGGCTCACCACAGCGCGTTCCCGCAGCAAGCAACTTATCGCATAACGCATCGTTATTGGACAAGAGCCCGGTACGATGATGACCAAGTCCGATGACGACTGCGCCGGTCAGGGTGGCGACGTCAATCACCATATCCGGCTTGTATTTTTTGATGCCGTAAGCCAGGGCATCGGCCAGAAGAAGACGGCCCTCGGCATCGGTATTGACCACCTCAACGGTTTTGCCCCCATACTGGGTGATCACATCTCCCGGTTTCAGAGCGGCTGGCCCGGGCAAGTTTTCCGTGGCCGGAACAATCGCCACCAGGTTCAGCCCTTTGAGTTTTGCCTGGGCAATGGCCTGCATGGCGCAAAGGACCGCAGCCCCACCGCACATATCGTACTTCATCTCTTCCATGCCGGCGCTGGGCTTGAGCGAGATGCCGCCGGAATCAAAGGTAAGCCCCTTGCCGACCAGCAGCAAGGTTGGAGCGTTTGGCTTTACCGTGTATTCAAGAATTACCATTTCAGGGGGACGGGCCGATCCCTGATTCACGGCAAGAATCCCGCCCAGCCCCAGTTTTTTCAATTTAGCCTGATCAAGAACCGTGCATGCCATTCCATGGGCAACAGCCAAATTTCTGCCATATTCGGAAAAATGAGCCGGAGTCCAGTGACTGGCAGGCTCATTAGCCATATCGCGAGCCCGACAGGCAGCCTGAGCACCGATTTCTCCCATTGCAATCGCCTTGGCAACTCCCTTGCTATCCGGGGTGTACAAGGCCGCCCGCGTCAGCATCTCCCCCGGGGCATCCGGGTCTTTTTTTGTTTTATATTTCTTGAAACGGTATGCGCCCAACACAAGACCTTCGGACAATCCTTCAACCATGTCGACCATTTCCGAAACTTTGCCCGGCAGAACTATCAACAGGTCTTTTACCTTGCTTTTCATAGCCAGTGACGCGATGGTACCACCCGCTTTGCGAAAAACCTCCTGGCTCAACTCGTCTTTTCCAAGACCGGCAATGAGTATTCGCTTTGCCGAAGGCATACCTTTCCTGCCTTTATCCGGATAAAAAAGGAAATGCTCTCCTTCTTTTCCGGAAAAATCACCAAGCGCATGCACCCCACGAACAACTTCATCTACCGCCCCATCTCCACACCGGGGAGAACCCTTGCCGGACTGACGCACCAGATACACGAGAAGATCACCGGCATAAGTATTGGGTCCAACCTTACTAAACTGCAACATGAAGATGCTCCTTGGTGTGTATTGGAAAATTATGAATCACGAAAAAACGAAGGGGCCGAATGCGACACAATCATGCGGCAATGGGCATGATCTTGTACATGGTCAGGGTACGGGCACATTCAAGCCATTGCTCCACCGGCAGATCATGGGGGAGAGGGTTAAAA
>JAHJTI010000150.1 GCA_018829945.1 Pseudomonadota bacterium
GCCATCATTGCCCACGTTGATCACGGAAAAACCACCCTGGTCGACCAACTCTTCCAGCAAAGCGGCATGTTCCGGGAAAATCAGGAAGTCGCCGAACGCCTCATGGACTCCATGGATCTGGAAAAGGAACGCGGCATCACCATCACCGCAAAGAATGGCTCATACTGCTTTAAGGATTACTGGATCAACATCATCGACACCCCCGGACACGCCGATTTCGGCGGCCAGGTGGAACGGGTTTTGCGAATGGCCGACGGCTGTCTTCTTCTGGTGGACGCCCAGGAAGGCCCCATGCCCCAGACGTATTTTGTTTTGAAAAAAGCGCTGGCCGCAGGGCTGCGCATCATCGTGGTGATCAACAAGATCGACAAGCCCGCAGCCCGCTGCGAATGGGTGGTCGATCAGGTTTTCGATCTCTTTGTCAAGCTGGAGGCGCCGGACCATCTCCTTGATTTTCCTGTGGTCTATGCCTCTGCCAAGCAGAGCTACGCCAAGCATCACCTCACCGATGAATCCACCGACATGCAGCCGATCTCCGAACTGATCGCCGCCCATGTCCCCCCTCCATCGGGAGACCCGGCCGCGCCTTTGCAGATGCAGGTCAGTTCCCTGGATCACTCCCCCTACCTGGGCCGGCTTGGTATCGGCAAGGTGGTGAACGGCACCCTGAGCATCAACAAGCCCATTGCCGTGGCCAGACGGGACGGCAGCATCTCCCCGGCGCGGATCACCAAGATCTTCCGCTTTGAATCCGACAAAAAAGTGGCTACCGATTCGGCTGGAGTTGGCGAACTGGTGGCGGTGGCAGGCATGGACGACGTTACTGTCGGCGTGACCTTCACCGATGCGGAAAATCCCATGCCGCTGCCCCTGATCGACATCGATCCGCCGACCATCTCGATGAACTTCATCCCCAACGACTCGCCTTTTGCCGGGTTGGAAGGGAAATTCGTCACCTCCCGTCATCTCGAGGAGCGGTTGCGGCGCGAGACCCTTGCCGACGTGGCCCTCAAGGTAGAACCGATGCTGGAAGGCGTCGGCTATGTGGTTTCCGGTCGAGGCGAACTGCACCTTTCCATTCTTATTGAAAAAATGCGCCGCGAGGGTTTTGAGCTCCAGGTGACCCGCCCTCAGGTCATCATGAAACAGGAAAACAGCGTCACCCTCGAGCCCTACGAGGAACTCACCATTGACGTGGACGAGCAATACGCCGGAGCGGTAATCGAACGATTGGGAATGTTAAGAGGCCAGATGCAGGAGATGCACCAGGCAAACGGCATGAACCGGCTTGTTTACAAGATCCCCACCAGAGGCTTGCTCGGCTACCGCTCGGAATTCATGACCGCCACCAAGGGATTGGGCATGATGAACTACGTGTTTGCCGAATACGGCCCCTTTGCCGGCGACATCGTCAACCGGGTCAACGGTGTGCTCACCAGCATGGAATCATGCACCACCGTGGCCTACGCCCTGTTCAACCTCCAGGATCGCGGCCGGTTGTTCCTCGGCCCGGGCATCAAGGTCTATACCGGTCAGATCATCGGCGAAAACGCCCGAAACCAGGACATGGTGGTCAACCCCGCCAAGGGCAAGAAACTGACCAACATGCGCGCTTCCGGCTCCGATGAAAACGTGGTGCTCACCCCGCCGGTGCAGATGAGCCTGGAAGACTGCATCGCCTATATTAATGATGATGAGCTGGTGGAAGTGACCCCGCAGTCGATCCGGTTGCGCAAAAGAAAACTCACCGGAAAGTAAGAAGAGCGCACGCTCCCTTTCCGGGGCTGCGCCACAAAAAAAGCCATGCCGGACAGTGTCCGGGCATGGCTTTTTTTTGTTTCAATCGAGGCTCTTGCAAAATACCTTACTGTGTTCGACAGGGCTCTCCTTGGCGTGTCGAATGGCTCAGAATGAACGGAAGAAACTATAATGACTCAAGATAGCTACCGTTCTCCCTGAGCCTGTCGAAGGGTGTTTTCTATTGTTGCGAGAGCCTCAATCAACAAGTCGTTTTCCCGCTACAGAATCACAGTCCGCTTGATGTACTTCACGACCTCAACCGGATCATCCATGACCTGAAAGTACAGCAAATCGTCCTCGCTGATATAATTTTCCGCAAGCAACCGCTCCTTGATCCAGTCCACCAGACCGCCCCAGAAATCGGAACCAACCAGAATAACCGGGAAACGTTTCACCCTCTTGGTCTGGATCAGGGTCAACGACTCGAACAGCTCGTCCATGGTGCCAAAGCCTCCGGGCATCCCGATAAAGGCCATGGAATACTTGATGAACATTACCTTGCGCACGAAAAAATACTTGAAGCTGAGCGGCACGTTGGTAAAGGGGTTGGGATCCTGCTCAAAGGGCAGGTTGATATTAAGACCGATGGACAGCCCTTCGGCAATGGCCGCCCCCTTGTTGGCCGCCGCCATGATACCCGGCCCGCCGCCGGTGATGACCCCGTACCCGGCCGTAGCCAGATCAAAGGCGATCTGTTCAGCCAGCTTATAATACCGACTGTCCGGGCTGGTTCTGGCGGAGCCGAATATCGACACCGCAGGCCGCCCGATGTTGGCCAGGGTGTCAAAACCCTCGACAAACTCACTCAGTATCCGAAACAGCCGCCAGGAATCGCCAACCTGAAAATTATCCAGCGAATACTGCTGCCGTTCATCAACAACCCCGGCCTTGGTCACTCTCATATCCATTCTCCTCTGCAGAGCTGATAATATTTATAACAATTTGGAATGCCACACACAGGTGCTTCGACAGGGCTCAGCACGAACGGAATAATACGTTAAGACAATGTCCGCTCGGCCTGCACATGTCGAAGAGCTGCCTGAGCCGGCGCATACCCCGGAAAATACTTCAACACTTTACCATAAAGCCTTCTGGCCTTCCCCGGCTTGCCCTGCAGCTCGAATATACTGCCCAACAACAACGATGCTTCCTTCTGACGCGGATCAATACGGAGACACTCTGCCAAAGACTGCATTGCTCCTTCCTGATCCTGGCCCAAGGATTGCACCAGCCCATACCTATACCAATGGGCAGCCTTGCCCACATCCAATTCAACCGCCTGCCCGCACAAGGACAAGGCGATATCCTGCCCCTGTTTTTCCAGGGCATACAGGCAACCAAGTCTGCTTAAGGAGCCTGCATCCCTCGGGTTGCCGCTGACCGCCCGCTGATAGGCACCAATGGCAAAAGCATTCTCGCCCAGGGCCTCACAGGCCCGGCCAAGCCAGCGCGCTACCACCATGGGCTCTCCGCCTTGGTGCGGATTCTTTTTGATCATCTTGTCGCAATGTTCCAGTACTTCACGGCTCTCGACGTATCTCCCCAGCCGGCAATACAGCATGCCAAGATGCTGCAGGAGATCGGGATGCTCACCGTCAACGGACAACGCCCTTTCCCAAAGAGCCAGAGCCTCTGCATCCTGTTTACTCTCAAGACAGATAAAGCCAAGATTAAACAGGGCCATAAAATTACCCGGCTCAATCGCCAGCGCTTTTTGAAAGCAGGCCCGGGCAACCTTGGACCTGTTGAGCTGGATGCTGGCAACCCCCATGCTGTTCAGGATGTTCACATTGTCCGGCTCAAGAAGCAGCCCCTGGCGGTATTCCCCCATGGCCTTGACCAGATCGCCTTCATTATAATACACATCCCCGCTGATATTGAGACTGACCGCGTCAAAAACAGCCAAGGAATCCGGGCCGTAAAAGGCGGCGTGCTGCAACGCCTTCCGGCAGTTCAACGGCATGGCCGATTTCTTGAAATCACGAAAGGGAAAGGTGGCCACCCCCATGGAAAAGGAGCTGCCGCCAATGGACTCCATCTTCTTCCGGAACTCCTTGAGCCAGACGCGGGCCGCCTCACCATCAAGGCCATCCAGAAAAAGAAACGCCTCCCGCTGATTGAGGAGCACCAGATCTTTCTCCTGACCAACCAGAGTCCTGAGCCGCTTGGTAAAATGATTGCTGGCAGGTTCCTGATCCATCCGGAGCAGGACCAGGGAGAATTGGCTTTTGCCGCGATACAGGGATCGTAATTTCCTGAGCGCCGACTCCGGGGTCTTGCGAAAGGGATGCGATTCGATATCTTGCGCGGTGACATGGCCGCAGAGACTGAACGGCCCCCGCAACCGGGCGGTGTGCAGCGCCTGCCAGGCCTGCTCGAGAAGCTGCTCCGGCAGCCCGCTTTCCTGGGGATCATGGGGCGTCACCGTGGTGATGCCGAGATGGGCCGTGACAAAATTTTCCCGTTTGAGCCGGAGAAGAAGCGACTCACCCAACTGGCGGGCCTGCTCCATATCCACCCCGTACCAGAGCAACCCGAAAATCCCGGCGCCGAGGTGATGCAGATGCATATCCTCTCCGAGCATGGAAGCAAGACAACTGCCGGCCCGCACGATATACCGGAGGCTCCGGTCGGCGTCGCGGGTGCGCGGATACACCTCCAGCAGGGCCAGGGTGGCAGGGGCCGACGATGGAGCCTCAGCCTCTGCTCGCACAAGAGACTCAAGCTCTCCCCGCAGATGAAAACCGTTTACCAGCCCGGTGGCCGGATCCTGGCAGCTCTGTTTGAGCAGATGAAACTCTCTGGAAATAATATGACTCTGTTCATCGAACCAAACCGGCGGCATCCCGTACAACTGGGATTCCCCGCCCCGAACCGCAAGCAGCCCGCAGAGCAGTTCTCCTCCCCAGATCGGCAATATCAGTTCCTGGCGCTCCTGATCGGCCACAGGCAGGTGGTTGTCGCGAATCTGCGCCAGCGGGCCGACAAACTCCGCAGGCGGTTTGCTCTCCGGATCATCCAGGGGAACCAACCGCACGGTTTCGCAGGGGAAAAAATCAAAGGTTGTTTTGGTGAACAGCGTGGAAAACCGGCGAAGATCGGCAGGGGTCAGCGGTCCTGCCTCAAAAAGCAGAGGTATGGTCATCAGTTCTTACCCTCGCATATGTCCCGTAGCGCCACATCTGCTTTGTCATCAGCCTGCTCGTGTGCAATAGCACATTTCGCAGTCTTCTTCCTCGCATCTGTTGCACTGCTGAACATATACATTCCGTGATTTTCTTTAAACTCTGACATCAAACAGTTAGTTCTTACCCGTGAAAACTTCTTTCAGACAATTGGCCAGCAACGGGATTTCCTTGTCAACAACGGTACGCATATCGAGCAGCAGCCGGTCATCTTCGATGCGCCCGAGCACCGGCAGCGACAAGGCGCGCAAACCCTTATCCAATTCGTTCACAGTCCTATCCAGGGGAGCAAGCACCACAGCCCGGCTGGGCAGCGGTTGTTCCGGGAGCGAGCCGCCGCCCACCATGGATGCGATGTTCTTGGTTTCCACCCGGCAAACCGGGCCAAGATCAGCGCTGATCAAGCGGCGCAACCGCTTGGCCCGCCGATCGATGACAGCCGGTGGCATGGCCAGCATGGCAAGGGTGGGAATGGCGGCAATGGCTTTTTCCTCATCAAAATACAACCGCAGCACCGCCTCAAGCCCGGCCAGGGTAAACTTGTCGATGCGCAGCGCCCGGTTCATGGGGTTACGCTTGATCTGCTCGATGATCTTCTTTTTGCCGAGAATGAGCCCGGCCTGCGGACCACCCAGCAACTTGTCGCCGCTGAAAGTCACCACATCGACGCCGGCCCGGATCACCTCGCCCACGGTGGGCTCCTTTGCCAGACCGAAACGGGACAGGTCGATCAGACAACCGCTGCCCAGATCCTCCATCACCGGCAGCTTATGACGTGTTCCAAGCTCTACCAGTTCCACCAGCGGAACCTCGGAGGTAAAACCGATCATCCGGTAATTGCTGGTATGCACCTTGAGGAGCAGGGCGGTGTCGTCGGTAATGGCGGTTTCGTAATCGCGGAGATGGGTGCGGTTGGTGGCGCCCACCTCAACAAGCTTGGCCCCGGTTCGGCTCATCACCTCAGGAATCCTGAAGGAGCCGCCGATCTCCACCAATTGCCCCCGGGAAACGATAACCTCACGATCCTTGGCCAGGGTGTCCAGCACCAGCATTACTGCGGCGGCATTGTTATTGACCACCAGCCCGGCCTCGGCTCCGGTCAATTCGCAGAGGATCTCCTCCACCAGACTGTAGCGGCTGCCCCGTTTGCCGGTGGCCAGATCAAGCTCCAGGTTGGAATAATGGCTGCCCACGGCCAGCAGGCTCTCCATGGCCGACTCGGGCAGGAGGGAACGGCCGAGGTTGGTGTGGATCACCACACCGGTGCCGTTGATGACGGTACGGAAGTTGGGACGGAGTCTGGCAGCAAGGAGTTCGGCGAAACGAGGCAGCAGAACCTCTTGGGTCAGATCAGCAGGCTTGACTGGCGCGCCTTTGAGGATATCCTGCCGGAGAGATTCCAGCAGTTGGC
Source organism: Pseudomonadota bacterium (assembly GCA_018829945.1). Classification (GTDB taxonomy): domain Bacteria; phylum Desulfobacterota; class Desulfobulbia; order Desulfobulbales; family Desulfurivibrionaceae; genus Thiovibrio. The sequence continues at coordinate 6,397 of JAHJTI010000150.1, forward strand.
GCACCGAACTTTTCACCAGAGAAACAGGCGCATCAACAGGAGGAACCAGCCAGCCCAGAAATTCGTCAACCTTGGGAATAGCTTGGAGCAACCGTTGGGTGGAAGCGGCCGGTTTCCCGGCGGATTCAGGTTTTGTGGTCATTCACTCCCCATTTCAGGCAGAAAACGGAAGAAAAAACAGCGGCCTCGCACTCAAGAAACCCATAACATACTGAAAGGACTTACCGTTTTTCCGGAAAACTGTCAAGGACCGTGATGTATGGAGCCAAAAGAGATACTCGCGCCCTGCGTCTTCCGTCAAACCAGCAGGCGGAATGGCGCTCTTCCCTTATTGACAGGGGCATCGAGCCACAGTATATTTCCTTTTCATGCGCACACTCAATCTCCGGCCCATAACCTTTGCTGTCCTGCTCCTCACTTTTCTTTCCGTGAGCGGAGCAACTTTTGCCGATGCAGCCCTCGGTTCTCCCGGCACGGCTGACTCCTGCTGTTTTCCTTCCGAACAGAGCGAAGAGTCGCCTCAACCCCCCTGCGCAACCCCGGAATGCTCTTGCTTCTTCTGCCTCAATCTGCATTTGCCCCACTTTACCGATATTTCCTCTCCGTCAGTTTTTGCAACCTCTTATGCTTTTAATCATCTCCCGCAGCCCCTTGCCGCGTTTTCGCATCCCATCGACTATCCCCCAGAGTTCTCCTGATTTCTTCGTTTTTCCACCACAGAATTACGCGCCTTGGGGATTCCAGAAAGATTTACCAAAGCCCACTAGTCGCCCAAGGGAATTATTACGTATCCATCGGTCGGAATCATTACACGCCACCGATTTTGGAGAACAGTACACATGCCGCATTCAGACACTACGTCCAATGCACATTGGACCATCCTTTTCATGTGTTGGCTGGTTGTCACCATCTCAACACTGGGGAGCCTGTTTTTCAGCGAAATAATGCAGTTCGCGCCCTGCATCCTTTGCTGGTATCAACGGATTTTTCTGTTTCCCCTGGTTTTCATTTTTACGACCGGACTCTTTTCTATTGATAAAAGCGTGGTGCGGTACGCCTTTCCTCTGGCTGCTGCAGGATGGCTTGTCGCCCTGTACCACAACCTGCTCTATTCCGGCGTCATCCCGGAAAAACTGCAGCCGTGCAGTAAAGGAGTGTCCTGCACCGAGGAGTATATTGACCTGTTCGGCTTTTTATCGATTCCGATGCTTTCGCTCCTCTCTTTTTCCACCATCTTAGCGCTGTTATTCATACTCAACAGGAGGTTTTCCCGATGAAAAAACAACACATCGTTATAATTTCAGGAGTTTTTCTGGTGCTTCTGTTTGTTCTTGGCGGTTACTTTTATAAAACACAGCAGACAAAGAAACTCGGCTTTCTGGCCCAGGAACAGGCTGAACTCTTTATACGCAAGCATTCCCCAACCCTTGGCAGCGAAGAGGCAAAAGTCTTTCTTGTGGAATTCATGGACCCTGCCTGCGAAACCTGCAGCGCCTTCTATCCTTTCGTGAAAAAGCTCATGGCGGACCACCCCGGCAGAATCAAACTTGTTCTCCGGTATGCACCGTTCCACGACGGCGCGGATTATTTTGTCCGAATCCTTGAAGCTGCGAAAAAACAAGGGAAATACTGGGAAACCCTGGAGATCATGTATCAGGCCCAACCCTACTGGGCAAGCCACCATAACCCGCAACCGGAATTGGTATGGCACTTTCTGCCCAGGGTCGGCCTTGATCTGGAGAGACTCAAAAATGATATGAACGACCCGGAGATCGACCGGATCATCGCCCAGGATATTGCCGACGCGAAAACCCTCAACGTCACGAAAACACCCGGTTTTTTTGTTAACGGCAAGCCGCTGGTAACCTTTGGCGATGTACAGTTGCAGCAGTTGCTCGAAGCGGAAGTTGCAGCGCAGTATCCGAGATAATCCTTCGGGACACAACAACCGGCTCCCCGGCGAAAGTTTTTCCCACTGCCGCCGGGAAGCCATTCCCTGTTACAACCGCTGACACACCACGCCGCAGTGCGTGCTTGTCTGGAGACCACTGATCATGAAAAGATTATTTTTCCCCATCGCGATATTGTGCCTCACCTTTCTGCTTGCCGCCTGCGGCCCGCGCAAGGATGTGGCCCAGGTCGGCAACCCGGCTCCGCAATTCACCCTTGTGGACACCAAAGGCAAAACCTGGAACCTTGCCGAACTCAAGGGGAAGGTGGTGTTTCTCAATTTCTGGGCCACCTGGTGTCCGCCCTGCCGGGAAGAGATGCCTTCCATGCAGACGGTGCATACCCTGATGGCAAACGACAGCTTCGTCATGCTGGCTGTTCTCAACAATGACGATCCTGCCCTTGCCGATGCCATGGCCGCAAAAATCGGCACCACCTTTCCCATTCTCATTGACCCGAACAGCACGGTGGCCCAGGCTTACGGCCTCACCGGAGTGCCGGAAACCTACA
>JAHJTI010000151.1 GCA_018829945.1 Pseudomonadota bacterium
TGAAAACAGTATAACATGAACAAACCATACTTGTAAAGCTTATTTTTTAACAGGCCCTTAGGTCACGCATTAGCTTTAACTAAGAATTTTTTAAAAAAATCCATCTGTTTTTTTAGGAAGCTGCCAAATCCAATTTTGCACTCTTGTTCCAATAAATAATCATATTGATTTACAATAACTGTTTTCAGATCTTCCAATGCTTCAGGTATCGTTTCTCCATAACCATAAAGATCGACATCATATAAGCAGGCGATGAATTCATCCGTAAGTCTTTGTTCAATAGATACATTTAATGGTTGTTTAACTTCCCACTTTTTGTTGCCCAGAGTATTAATGGAAGATAAACTTATGCCAAAAAATCCCTCTATTCGATCAATCTTTTTTTCGAGAGAGGCAACCCTTCTAATAAGATCAATCCGTTCGGAATATTCATCGATACTAATTTGGCTGGTGCCGGTACTTTGTGAAAGGGTCGACAATGGTGGGTTAAAACCATAAGGATAAGAAATTTCTCTTGTATACCCAATTTCTGAGCCTATAAAGGAAACCCCACTTGGTGAGCTTTTTTTATTTGAATACCATTCAAAGTCCATAGTTACAATTTATCCTTAATTTTTAAATTCAAACCTTCAACAATATAATCATTGTATTCAATTGCTGTTTTAAAAGCAGTGTTAAAATCATACTTGTTAGGCAAAAAATCCATTTCAGAACTCAGAAATAGTCCATTATTAACAAAAAGAGAACTCACAAGAGTGATATGAATTATTAATTCATGGTCAGGTATTTTTAGGGTATAGAATACCCCTGTATCAGAAAGAAATTTTTCAAACTTTTCGGGATGGGTTGGGTTTAAAGACATTAGGTATAAGTTTGCATTACCTTCTGTTTCGAAATGTCGTTGAATAATCATTTTTTGATGATTGGAAGCAACCGAACTTATAATATCCGCCAATCTACCGAAAAGAGTTTTAACCTGTTCAATATTTTGAGGATGCCTTAATTTTGCTGAAAGTTCTTCATAACCAAAAGATACATCAAGAAAGGTATTGTCATAAAACCTCGAAAAGTGCATAAAATCATCAGAAGGTGCTTGATTATTAAATTTAATATCATTTAGCCTTATTTGAAAGGCTTTTAATATTTTACTAATCGTCGTTATTCGATTTGCTTCTTTAATTAATTCAAGTAATGGAGTCTTAAACAACACTCTATAGGTCAAGTCCGTTGCTATCGGTCTGACGATAAGTTCCATGCCTCCTCCTTTAATTTCAGGATGAGTCTTATGCTACTGTCAAGATATTTTATAAGTATATCAATCCAATTATTGTGTCAAGAGTTACAACAGATCCAAATAGTTAACCAGACCGACAGAGGAGGATGCCGGCCTCCACATTTACAATTTTGACGAATGTGAAGTTATATTTTTTGTTTGTATTCCCTGAAACCATCAATCAATTGCCTGAATGAAGTGGGGTTGAATTTCTTAAAGCTTTCTTCGTCCACATAAACGAAGTCGTACTCCACGTCTGTATGCATCCGGTTGATGTCCTCACACCACTGTCGAAGCCGAGCCATCTTCTGCGGTACATCCGTGTCTTCCTGCCCTTTGGTTTCGACAATGACGATGCACTTGTTGGACAGCTTGACCAGGAAGTCCGGATAGTAGTTGGAGATGTCGCCATCCGCGTTGACATAGTCCAGCTTGAAATGCACCGCCAGATAATTCTTGGCATAGGAAACCACATCGTCGCAGCCTTCCAGGAAGCTGGCAAATAGCAATTCAAAATGGCTGTCGCCAATGATGCGGTTGAAAACACTCTTTTTGGGGATGAGGTAACCCTGATCTTTAGCTACGAAGGGACGCGTCTGCCGTAGCTTGATGGTGTCGCGGATTTTGGCGTCGCCCTTGTCCTGTACCGTGAGAGCGTTGATCGCCTTCTTGAAGGTTTCGAGCAGGGTTTTGGCGGCGGCCGGTTCCGACAAGTTGCGCAGGGTGTTGGGGCTTTCGAGTTCCACCTTCCGATCGAACAGATCATTTTGTACAAACCCCTTGACCTTGCCATACAGCACATCATAGCCACTCACCAGCCGCAAATCCTTCATGATAGTCTGGGAGAAGTAGCCGATTACACTTCGATAATCGGCCACGCCGGCCGTGTCAAGAATCGTGCTGTGCGTCACCTCGCCGGTGGTGATGTCCTTGAAGACGATCTCCCGCTGCTCCTCCTCGCTGAACTGCAGGTACAACACACGCTGATACCCCAATGCGCCCACGTCCAATGCGCTCAGATTTTTGTATTCGCGGTAGATGCGAGGAGTCAGCACCGGAATTTCAATATCCAGCGTTTCAATGTCTTTTTTGACATTCTCCTTGTCAACCTCCACAACCAGCGGCGTTTTTGGGCCAGTGCCTTCGCCCATCGGCTTGTGCTCCAGCACCACGCCTTCGGCCTGAATGGATTCCACGAAGTCCATGAAGGCATTCGTGCCGACCACGCTGACGTATTCTTCCACATCACCGGGATACATTTTGCGCAGGCCGCGCCCCAGGGTTTGTTCGGGTAAAATGTTGCTCTTGGCGGAATAGGCGCGCAGGCCCACAATGGTGGTGACGTTGCGCACGTCCCAGCCCTCTTTGAGCACCATCACCGAGATGATGGCTTTGTAGGGGCTTTCCAGCCCGTCAATCGCGTTGGCTTGCGCGCGCAGCTTATCCAACTCTTCTTTGCTCTTGCCTGACGTTGATTCGGAAATTTCGCCATTGCTCTTGGTGTGAATGACCAGCACCGCGCCTTTCAGATCGGAATAATTGCCTTCCAGGTATTCAGCCACATCGTCGCAGTTGCGGGTGTCGTCGGTCATCACGAACAGGATCGCCTTCTTGCCCAGTTTTTCGTGCTCGGCATACGCCTTGCGCCACTCGATCACGCCGAGGTGAATGTAATCGGCGTATTTCTCGGTGTACTTGGCACTCTGACGTTCCAACAGTTTGGCGCGGCTGGGGGCATCGGGCAGGACGGGGTGTTTGACCACGTTTTGCGAGATCGCTTCAACCAACGGGTAATCGGCCACCGTCTGCACAAAGATCGCGCCATTGTTGTGTTTGGGCGTGGCAGTCGTGTCTACTTGCAGGGAGAGCGCCGCGCCTTTTTGCTTCAAGCGGTTATGGATGTCCTCGATGGATTTGAACCAGGCCATGCGTGGATCATGAATATGATGCGCCTCATCATTTAACACCATCAGCTCGTCAATATCCCGGACGATCATTCCCAGGTCCACCTTCGAATCCGTGGTCGCACCAGTGGGCCGTTTTCCCAGGAAATAATCCCGCATGTCTTCATCATCGGGCGATGCAGGAATATCATCCCCGGCATAAACGCGGTGAATGTTGGTCAAAAAGATGTTGCCGATGGGGCGGGTGATGCGCACCTCATCTTGCAGATGCAGCGTCAGTTGAAAATCGTCGCGCCAGTTGCGTCCTTCAAACCCGTTTTCAGGAATCACCGGATCTTCGAAGAAAATACGGAGGCCCTGGAAATCCCGGTAAATGCGATCCAGGACGATGATATTGGGCGTGATAACCAGAAAGTTCCGCGCTAATTCAGATTCCGGTTCATAGAGCTTGTGATAGAAACTCCACGCCAGCGCCAAGCTCAAAACCTTGGTCTTGCCGCTGCCCGTCGCCATTTTCACCACGAACCGCCGCCAGGTCTCGTCGAACATGCCTCCGGATACAAGGTCGCTGGCGTCAAAGCGCATCAGATCATGCTTGTCCTGCACCCCCACCACATCGTACAGGTAAATAATTGTTTCCAGCGCCTCGCGCTGGGCAAAGTAGTATTCAAACTCCGTCATGGTTCCGCCTGCCTTCGGCAACAGGTGTGGCGTGTTGAACCACCAGTTGAGCAAGCTACTGCTGGTGTCTGTTGCGCCGACATAGCCACCATTCCGGAACTCTTTCACCTTCTTGCGCAGCTCCGCCACTAGCGGCGGCATGAGCTTCTCCATGCTGCTTTCCCTCAACGCCTCATCGGCTGGAAACCAACGAATGCCAGGATCGAGAATCGCGTATGGGGATTGCGGAAAGTCTTTATGCAGGGCCATTATTTCTTCCCTCCGTTCTTCCCAACGCTCACGTCCACAATCGTCATCGTATCGTTGCCGAAGATGTCCACCACCTTGACTGCGATCTTCCGCCGTCCCGGCGCACATTCGTGGAAGACGCTCTTGAGTTCCAATGAGCGGTCTTTCTTGGTGCGGAAGGATTGCCATTCATTTTCAAAGATGTAGTCCCCCGTCCATCGCTCCTCCCATTCGCCGCTCTCTTCGTTCTTTACGCGGACGATCTCGCGCTTGCTCTCGAAGTTGAAGTCCACCGCCCAGTAATCAATCCAGTCCGTCCAGCTCTTGGTGAGCACCTCGCGCGTGACGATACCATTCTTGTCCTTGCTCACCTTCACAATCCGCCCCTTCTCCACCACGATCCGGCTGCCCA
>JAHJTI010000152.1 GCA_018829945.1 Pseudomonadota bacterium
AAATGCGACCAAATCCTTCATGGGAGTTATTCCGCCACGCTGGCTTTGGCAAGCAGGGTCTTTACCGTATCGGAAGGCAATGCGCCCTTATCGAGCCATACCTTGACCCGATCTTGCTTTACGATAACTTCGGCAGGCTCCTTGCAGGGGTCGTAGGTGCCGACCACTTCAAGAAACTGCCCGTCGCGAGAAGCCTCGGCGTTGGCTACCACAATACGGTAAAAAGGTTTTTTCTTACGGCCCATTCTGGTCAAACGAATCCGTACAGCCATGGTGTTGTTTTCTCCTGTGAGTTATTCTAAGAGCCGTTACGAAATATCGTGACCCTTCGTTACGGCTCTTTATGCCGTTTTGTTCTGCCAACCAAACTACGCTATCTATCGAAAAAGCCCCTTGGGCCGCTTCTTTTTCTTAGGGCCACCAACAAAGGAACCTAATCCCCCGGGCTTGCCGCTCATCTGCTTCATCATCTTGAGCATTTCCGTATAGCTCTTGATGACCTTGTTCACGTCCTGGACCGTGGTGCCGCTGCCTTTGGCAATGCGCGTCCTGCGGTTTGCGTTGAGGATGGCGTGGTTGCGGCGCTCCTTGATGGTCATGGAGTTGATGATCGCTTCCACCTTGCCAAGCTCTTTTTCGTCGGGCTTGGGCATATCCTTGAGCTGTTTGATCCGGCTCATCCCCGGAATCATGCCCATGATCTGATCCAGGCTTCCCATTTTCTTGATCTGCCGGATCTGCTCAAGAAAATCCTCAAGGGAAAACCCTTCTTTCTTGAGCTTCTTGGCGAGTTTTTCCGCCTGGTCCTTATCAACAACCGCCTCGGCCTTTTCAATCAGGGTGAGTACATCGCCCATGCCGAGAATTCGAGAGGCGACGCGGTCCGGATGAAACGGCTCCAGGGCATCAAGCCCTTCGCCCATACCGACAAACTTGATGGGCCGCTGAGTCACTTTTTTGATGGACAGGGCCGCTCCGCCGCGGGCATCACCATCCATCTTGGTCAGGATTACCCCGGTAATGTCGAGGTCGAGATTAAATTTCTCGGCAACCGTGACCGCATCCTGTCCGGTCATGGCATCGGCCACGAAGAGAATCTCGGCGGGCTGGACTGCTTCCTTGATCCTGGCCAGCTCACCCATGAGCTCCTGATCGACATGGAGCCGACCAGCAGTATCAATAATCAGTGTGTCATACCCAGCGCTCTGGGCGGCATGCACGGCCTGCCGACAGATGGCCACCGGGTCTTGATCGGTGGCAGAGGGATGCACAGGCACCCCAAGGCTCTGCCCCAGAATGGTCAACTGTTCAATGGCCGCAGGCCGATACACGTCGGCAGGCACAAGATAGGGCTTGCGGCCCTTGCCCTGCAGCATCTTGGCCAGTTTGCCGGAAGTGGTAGTCTTACCGGAACCCTGCAACCCAGCCATCATAATGACCACGGGCTGACGGCCGCTGAGCTCGAGGGTGGCAGTCTGCCCGCCCAACAGCTCGACCAACTGGTCATGAACAACCTTGACCACCTGCTGGCCCGGGGCCAAAGAGCCGACCACTTCCCGGCCTACCGCCTTTTCAGCGACAGTGGCAACAAACTCCTTGGCAACCTTGAAGTTGACGTCGGCTTCCAGCAGGGCCATGCGCACTTCGCGCAGAGCTTCCTGAATATTATCCTCGGTCAGCCTGCCGTGGCCGCGAAGCTGTTTGAATACATCATGTAATCGGTCAGAAAGAGACTCAAACATTCAATAAACTCATACCAACCCGAAAACTCACAGGTCCGCTGCACTCGTTCAAGCAGTTAACTGCTATAACCGTTGTAATCGCGGCCTTTTGCGATTTCAACAAACATTTCGATCAATCACTCAAGCAGCCCCGAAAACTACGGGAACCGCAATAATTCCTAAAAATAACTATCCTGCTCAAGGCAAGAAATTCAAATGCAACCCTGAACTGTAACTGTTCAGCAGCGCGGCAGATGCGCGACAGAGGCCCGAGAGCAATACATCAGTATGCGAACAGGCCGATAACAAAGCAGATGCTGTGCTGCTGGGGCAGTTGCTCCTGAAAAAGACAAAACTCACCCTCTCCGGACTGGAAAACGGACAAAGATACTTTGCCGGACGCAGGATGTCAAGCACCAATCTAACACGCCTGAAGCCCACTGCGGTACGCAGGATGCAGGGGACATTTTCCTTGTTACAGTTCCGCCAGCATCTTTGCCAACCCCTCGGGGGTGTCGAACTGAAAGCAGCGATGCTCGTACTCTGCCGGAATGATCTTTTTAAGCAGCCCGGTCAATACGTTTTTCGGTCCGACTTCGACAAAAACCCGCACATCCTCTGCCATCATTTTCTGAACAATTTCATACCAGCGCACCGTGGAGGCGATCTGCTTCGCCATGATTCCCCGAATGGCGTTCGGCTCGCTTTCCATGGCCGCGGTTACATTAAAAAGAACCGGCGTATGCGGAGCATGAAAGGTGATTTTCGCCATTGCCTGTTCGAAATCCGGGATCGCAGCCGCAATCAACTGGCTGTGCCAGGCACCGCTTACCTTGAGCGGGATCGCTTTGCCACCCTCATTTTTTACCAGCTCTGCCGCAGCCTCAAGGGCGGAAACCTCGCCGGAAATAACGATCTGCTCACCGGAATTATGGTTGGCCACGGTAAGCCTGCCTTTTTCCTGTGCGCTCTCGACAATGGCGCGGACCTTATCGATCTGCAATTTCACCACCGCCTGCATCCCGCCGGGATTGGCTTCGCTTTCCCTCTCCATGAGGCGACCGCGTTCGGTGACCAGAGCCAACGTATCTTCAGAACTCACGATCCCGGCAGCGCAAAGCGCACCGTACTCGCCCAGGCTGTGACCGGCAAAAAATGCCGGCTTCACCCCAGCCTTGGCCAAAGCCTGCCAGCAGATCAAATTCATCACGGTCATGGCCGGCTGCAGATGCACAGTGCGGGTCAATTCTTCCATGGGGCCATCCTGGCAGAGTTGGGTGAGCGGAAAACCGCTGATTTTCTCCGCCATACCCATGAGCGATCGGGCATCAGCATCCGTCTCAAGAAACTCCTTGCCCATCCCCAAAAACTGGGAGCCCTGTCCAGGAAAAAGAACCGCTATTTTTTGCTCTGCCATAACCCAACTCCAATATTTATTTTTTTGTTATATCAGTATATTAGAACACAACAAAAACACCCTTCGCCAGGCTCAGGGCGAACGGATGTTTACTTTATGTATGACATATGCCGCTCGTGCTGAGCCCTTCGGCATGCTCAGGGGAGCCCTGTCGAAGCACCTACCTGAAACAAATCCGGCTGCTCCGGCTCCATCACGGATAAAGGACATTGAGACATATCCTTCAATTCTTCATTTTTCCCTTTTCATTTTTCACTTTCTTTCGGCGGATAGAGCAAACTTCCCAGGATAAACAAACCAACCCCGATGGTAATCGCCGAGTCCGCCACATTAAAGGCCGGCCAGTGGTGCGTGCCGATATAGAAATCCAGAAAATCCACCACCGCGCCAAAACGAAGCCGGTCGATGAGGTTGCCCACCGCGCCCCCCGCAATCAAGCCGATGGCGTGGGCAAAAATCCTGCCCTGGCTCCGAAACTGTCGGTAGGAATAAAACAGGATCACAACCGCGGCCACGGCCACCCCAACGAAGAACACCTGCCGCCAGATGCTCTTGGCACCGGCCAGCATGCCGAAAGCCGCCCCTGTGTTGGTGAGATAGGTCAGATTGAACAACCCCGGGATGACCGGCAGCATTTCAAACATGGCAAAACGGTCCATGACCATGGCTTTGGTCGCCTGATCAAGAACTACCACCGTCAGAAGCCACGCCAGCGGAATCATGGGCGAACCGGATGTCTTCAAAGAGCCACCACCACACCGGTGCAGCGGGGACAGAGACTGGGGTGTGCCCCATCGCTGCCCAACTGTTCAGAACGCAGCCAGCACCGTTCGCATTTTTCTCCCCTGGCGGAACGCACCAGCACGGAGAGTTCGGGCAATTCGGTGCTGACAAAACCAGGCTCCGGCAACGCTTCCGCCAGTTCCATCCCGGAAACAATAGCCACGCCCTGCAAGGTTTCCCAGTTGGCTGCCAGAAACTGGCCCAACTCGCCTCCTGCCGCCACCACAACCTCCGCCTCCAAAGAATGACCGATTACCTTGTCGCGCCTGGCAATCTCCAAAGCCTTGGTCATTTCGCCCCGCACCCGCAGGACTCTGTCCCATTTTTCAGCCAGCGGTTTGTCGCCAACCCGCTCCGGCTTCAACTCCGGGAACAGAGCGACGCAGACATTGTCCTCGCGCTTGTCACCGCCGGGCAGAAAATTCCAGGTCTCGGCCGCCATGAAGGTAAGAACCGGGGCCATGAGCCGAGTCAATCCATCGACAATCTCATACAGAGCGGTCTGGGCGGCCCGCCGCTCCCGTGATTTTGCAGGCAGGGTGTACAGCCGATCCTTGAGGACATCCAGATACAGAGCGCTCATGCTCACCGTGCAGAAGTTGGTCAGGCCGTGGAACACGGGGTGGAACTCAAAAACATCGTACCCTTTGAGCACCTTCATCTTTAACAGCTCAAACTGATAGAGTGCCCAACGGTCGAGCTCATCCATCTCGCTGTCCGGCACGGTATCGGTGGCCGGATCAAAGTCGTAGAGGTTGCCGAGGATAAAGCGCACCGTATTTCGGATCTTGCGGTAGGCATCGGCCAACTGCTGAAGAATGGTGTCGGAAATCTTGATATCGTCGCGGTAATCTTCGGAAGCAACCCACAGCCGCAAAATTTCGGCGCCGTACTTCTTGATGATTTCCTCAGGGGCAATGACGTTGCCGATACTCTTGGACATCTTCTTGCCATGGCCGTCCACGACAAAGCCATGGGTAAGCACGGACTTGTACGGCGGGATGCCACGGGTGCCAACCGAGGCCAGCAGCGCACTCTGGAACCAGCCGCGGTGTTGATCGCTGCCTTCAAGATACAGGTCTGCCGGCGCGGCAAGCTCAGCCCGCTCCTCCAATACGGCGGCATAACTCACCCCCGAATCGAACCAGACATCAAGAATATCCTCTTCCTTGACAAACTCGGTGCTGCCGCATTTCCGGCACTTGGCATCCGGGCCGATGAAATCGGCCAGCTCATGGCTGAACCAAGCGTCGGCCCCTTCCTTTTCAAAGAGGCCGGTGATGCGTTCCATGATCGTCTCGTCGTTGAGCACTTCGCCACATTGATTGCAATACACCACGGTGAGCGGCACGCCCCAGGCGCGCTGGCGAGAGAGGCACCAGTCCGGCCGGTTCTCCACCATGCCGTGGATACGCTCCAGGCCCCATTGGGGAATCCATTTTACGTCTTTGATCGCGGCCTGGGCCTTGTTCCGCAGATCGTTGGCTTCCATGGAGATGAACCACTGCTCAGTGGCTCTGAAAATAACCGGCTTCTTGCAGCGCCAGCAATGGGGATAGCTGTGGGAAAGCTTGGATTCTTTGATAAGCGAGCCCTGCTCCGCCATATCCGCGGTGATCAGGGGATTGGCTTCGAGGATGAAGCGGCCGGCATAGGGACCAGCCTCTTCGCTGAAACGACCATCATTGCCCACCGGCGAGAGCACCGGCAGATTGTAGTTGATCCCGGTCATGTCGTCTTCCCGGCCGTGTCCCGGAGCAGTGTGCACGCAGCCGGTGCCGGTGTCCAGAGTCACATACTGGGCCAACACCATGAGCGATTCCCGCTCCAGAAAGGGATGTTTGCATTTCTTGCCTTCCAGCAGCCTGGCGGAAAACGTGGCAAGGATCTCATATTCGCTGACACCCCACTCGGCAAAAACCTGCTCCACCAACCCCTCGGCCAAGAGCAGCACTTCATCCCCCACCCGCACCGCGGCATAGGGATATTCCGGATGAAAAGCCACGGCCAGATTGGCCGGCAGGGTCCAGGGCGTGGTGGTCCAGATCACTGCGGAAACCTTTTTCCCGGCCAGGGCGGGAATGATTTCGCCCAGATCTTCAGCCACCGGAAATTTCACATAGATGGACGGCGAAGTGTGATCGTAATACTCCACTTCGGCCTCAGCCAAAGCGGTTTGGCAGGAGGAGCACCAGTGCACCGGTTTCTTGCTGCGGGTCACCGCGCCGGAGAGCAGAAAACGGTTGAACTCGCGGGCAATGCTCGCCTCGTATTTATAATCGATGGTCAGATACGGCGTATCCCAATCGCCCAGCACCCCGAGACGCTTGAACTCATCCTTCTGTTTTTTGACCCATTTCCCGGCGTAATTCCGGCAGGCGCCACGGAAAGCGAGCTTGCCGATCTCTCTTTTTTTCGAGCCGAGCTCTTTATCGACGTTGAGCTCGATGGGCAGACCGTGGCAGTCCCAGCCCGGCACGTAGGGGCAGTGGAAACCGGCCATTCG
>JAHJTI010000153.1 GCA_018829945.1 Pseudomonadota bacterium
ACGTTCTTTTTCTATGTTACGAATCTGGTTTGAAAAAAATTACCGGACCAACCCGGTTTCTTATTGTGCAAGGAGGTAGTTCCCATGCTTGAGGCATATCAAAAACATGTTGCTGAGCGGGCGGCCCAGGGTTTGCCCCCCCTTCCCCTTTCCGCCGACCAGACCACTGCTGTGGTGGCGTTGTTGCAAAAACCGGCCGGTGGAACGGAAGCAACTCTGCTCGATTTGATCAGCAATCAGGTGCCGCCGGGTGTGGATGAGGCCTCCAAGGTCAAGGCTGAATTTCTCGCCGGGATAGCCCAGGGGAAGATCGTTTCGCCGCTTATCGACAAGACTGCGGCAGTCAAGCTGTTGGGAACCATGCTTGGCGGCTACAACGTGCAGCCGCTTATCGATCTGCTCGATGATGCCGACTTGGCTCCGGCTGCGGTCGCGGCTCTTTCCAATACTCTTCTGGTGTATGATTCTTTTGGCGAGGTGGAGGCCAAGGCAAAGAATAACCCGCACGCCAAGCAGGTGCTTGCCAACTGGGCAGAGGCGACCTGGTTCACCTCCCGGCCGCCCATGCCCGGGGAACTCACGGTCACCGTGTTCAAGGTTCCGGGCGAGACCAACACCGATGATCTTTCCCCGGCCTCCGAGGCCTGGAGCCGTCCGGATATTCCCCTGCATGCCCAGTCCATGCTGATGAACCGGCTGCCCGGCTCGCTCGCGGTTATTGAAGAGTTGAAGAAAAAGGGGCATCCCGTGTGCTATGTGGGCGATGTGGTGGGCACCGGCTCCTCCCGCAAGTCCGGGGTCAACTCCATGCTCTGGCACATGGGGTGCGACATCCCCTATGTGCCGGCCAAGCGCACCGGCGGGGTAGTCATGGGTTCGACCATTGCGCCGATCTACTTCAACACCGCCGAAGACTCTGGCATGCTGCCCATCCAGTGCGATGTGGCCAATCTGGAGACTGGAGACATCATAACCATCAACACTGCCACCGGCACGATCATCCGCGGCGGCCAGACGGTAACCAATTTCAGTCTCTCCCCCGCCACCCTGCCCGACGAGGTTCAAGCCGGAGGGAGGGTGAATCTCATCATCGGCCGGGGCCTGACAGCCAAGGCTCGCGAGGCTCTGGGCCTGCCGCCCTCCACCCTGTTCCGGGAGCCGGAGGTTCCCAAGGATACGGGCAAAGGCTACACCCTGGCTCAGAAGATGGTGGGCAAGGCGTGCGGTTTGCCTGGAGTGCGGCCCGGCACGTACTGCGAGCCCAATATGACCTCGGTGGGCTCACAGGACACCACCGGCCCCATGACCCGTGACGAGATCAAGGAACTGGCCTGTTTGAAATTCTCCGCTCCGCTGGTCATGCAGTCCTTCTGCCACACTGCCGCGTATCCCAAGCCGGTGGATGTGAAAACCCACCAGACCCTCCCCGGTTTCATCAGTGAACGGGGCGGGATCAGTCTGCGCCCGGGCGACGGGGTGGTCCATTCCTGGCTCAACCGTATGGTCCTGCCGGACACCGTGGGCACCGGCGGCGACTCCCACACCCGTTTTCCCATCGGCATTTCCTTTCCGGCCGGCTCGGGATTGGTGGCTTTTGCCGCTGCCACCGGCTCTATGCCCCTGGTCATGCCGGAATCGGTGCTGATCCGCTTTACAGGAAAAATGCAGCCCGGCATCACCCTGCGGGATCTGGTCAACGCCATCCCCTATGTGGCTATCCAGAAGGGGCTGCTCACCGTGGAAAAGAAGGGCAAGAAAAACCTTTTTGCCGGGACGGTGCTGGAGATCGAGGGGTTGCCGGATCTCGCGGTGGAACAGGCCTTTGAGTTGGCCGACGCCTCGGCTGAACGTTCCGCAGCTGCATGCACCGTGCGGCTCAACAAGGAGCCGGTGGCCGAATTTCTCCGTTCCAATGTGGAGCTTTTGAAAAATCTGGTTACCCGGGGCTATCAGGACATGGAGGCTATCAGCAACCGGATTACTGCCATGAAGGCGTGGCTGGCAGCACCGGAATTGCTCGGCCCGGATTCGGATGCCGAATATAAGGCGGTGCTGGAGATCGACCTCAACGCGATCACCGAGCCGGTTCTAGCCTGCCCCAACGATCCGGACGATGTAAAATTGCTCTCCGAGGTGGCGGGTACCGCAATCGACGAGGTTTTTGTCGGATCGTGCATGACCAACATCGGCCATTTCAGGGCCCTGGCCAGAATTCTCGATAATCGGCCTCAGGTGTCAGGCCGTCTCTGGGTGGCGCCGCCCACCCGGATGGACGAGGAGCAGCTCAAAGGGGAAGGACTCTACAGCATTTTGGCCAAGGCCGGGGCTCGCACCGAGATTCCGGGTTGTTCCCTCTGCATGGGCAACCAGGCGAGAACCCACGACAATGCCGTGGTCTTCTCCACCTCCACCCGCAACTTCGACAACCGCATCGGCACCGGCACCAAGGTTTTCCTGGGTTCGGTGGAGCTGGCCGCGGTTTGCGCCGTATTGGGGCGTATTCCCACCGTGAGCGAATACCAGGAGATCCTTGCCGAGCGGGTGACCCCTAAGGCGGACGAGGTGTACCGCTATCTTAACTTCCACCGGATCGAGGGGTACGCCGAGAAAGGTTGGTAGTCCAAACGCGGAGGCGGACCGTTCCCAGCGGGAGGTTCGCTTTTATTTGTTCCGGAGTTGGCAAGAGAGGGGCGCTGGTCAGCGCCCCTCGATTTTTCTCGGACAGGAGACAACAATGGACAAGAAAGTATACCTGAGCATTATGGCAGCCCTTGCCACGGCAGTGGCGATCTGGCTCTTTGCCCTGTTGGCGGCTCCCCTCGCCAAGCCGCTGGCCTGGGCGCTTATCATCGGCCTCGCGACCCTTCCCCACCACCATCGGCTTGCCAGGAAGTTTCCTCGCCATCCTAACCGCTCTGCCGGAGTGATGGTGCTTGCCATAACCGTTTGCTTCATGCTTCCGGTTGCAGCCCTGATTGTCATGGTCGCTCAAAACGCTGCCGGCTGGTACAAGGAAGGTGAGCAGCTCGTTCTGGCATTAACGACGACCGGGGCAGGCACGCTCAGCCATTTCCCCTTTGCAAGCGAGATTGTCTCCCTGAGAGAGCGGTTCGGCATCGATTTTTCCGGCTTCAGTGCAAAGCTGGCTGCCACCGCTTCGGGATATCTCCTTGAGGTGGCGACCAATACCGCAAAAAACCTTGGCGAACTCCTTTTTACCCTGGCAGTGGCGTTGTTTATCCTCTTTTTTGTCTATCGTGACGGGGCAAAGATTGTCTCCGCGGCCATCGAGCGGTTTGCCACCAACCAGGACAAAGCGAGGCATTATTTTTCCGAGATCCGCGCTACGACCACAGCGGTGACAGTCGGGACAATCTTCACCTGTTTTGTGCAGGGTGCAACCGCCGGACTTGGGTATTTTATCGCCGGAGCCCCTGCTCCGGTTCTCTGCGGGGTGCTGACGGCTGTGGCGGCGCTCGTGCCGGTTGTCGGCACGAGCATTATCTGGGTGCCCCTTGTGGCCCTTATCGCCATCAACGGCGCGTATCTGACGGCGGTGCTCCTGGCGCTCTGGTGTATTTTTTTCGTGGGCTTTGCCGATAACGCGATCCGGCCGCTTGCCATTGGCGCAAAGCGTAATATTCCTGCCCCGGCGATTGTGCTCGGCGCGATCAGCGGCGTGTTTGCCCTTGGGATTCTTGGTCTTATCCTTGGACCTGTTCTCTTCGCGGTTTTCGTAACTGTCTGGCGAGATGTGACGCGTGCCGACCAGACGGTGACACCCGGCACGGAGCACACGGATTCGTTAGACTGACCCTTCATCTCACAGAAGTTGGGTTGCGCTCATTTTTTTCGCGGTGTAGACGCCCTGCGCGACCGGAGCCAACTGGGGGAGACATCGAGCAATGCGGACGAAGTATACCGCTGCCTCTTTTGACGGAGGCGGAACAATTCTGTTTGTAAATTGTCTTAAGATTTGGGACCATCTCTCTAGCTGGAATAACCGCCAATGTATTTATTGGTGCGAGAAGATTACTGAAGAAGGTGACAAGCAAATTTAAAACAGGAGGTATTTATGCCGAAAAAGCCCAGTGAGTTGGAAGAGGAATATGTTGTAAGGATGGAGTTTGAGAAAAAAAAGAAGCTTGAGGAAGCAAAGCACAAAAAGCTTGCACAGGAAGAGAAGGAAAACCTTAAGGCGCTCCATCACATGCGATGCCCCAAATGCGGCATGGAGCTGATAGAGATAGATTACAAGTCCATAAAGGTGGATAAATGCTCCGAGTGCGAGGGAATCTGGCTTGATGCCGGGGAGCTTGAGTCCGTATCAAAGCTTGAGAAGAGCGGAATGGACAAACTGTTTCGTGTGTTCAGGTAACCCGTTAATGATTTGCGCGTATCCGGAATTTACGTCGGCAACGTGACCATAATTTTCGGCCTATGGCCTGCCGCCGTCAGCGCACCCGGCTGACGGCGGTGGCATCTGGGCCCACAGCAAGTATTCGTGGGCAAACTTCTTGATGAATGCCCGGAAATCACACGCAATTATCTCCTTCTTTTCTAAGACGTCCATCTCAGGCCAGCCCACCAGGTTTCACCTTCAGCGGCAAGCAACAACTGTGTCAATGTGTTCCGACCGATAAAAAACGCTCTTTTTTTAATTGACAACCACAGAGCCGCAGGGTATTTTTTGTACCAAATGGTCAGTTTTATTCATTTGGGAGAATGCTATGCCGGTCACGGTTAAAGGCGAACAAACCAGAGAACACATCCTTAAAACATCGCGCAAGATTCTTGTGGCGCAAGGGTTTCACAATACCTCCGTCAGTGAAATAATCTCGGCGACCGGGGTGAAAAAGGGAAATCTCTATTACTACTTCGCAAGCAAGGAAGAGCTTGGTCTGGCTGTTTTAGAAGACGCCAAGGTCGAATTTTTTCTTTTTCTGGACAAATCCCTTTCCGGCCCCGATCCGGTCGCCAAGGTGATCAACTCCTGTCAGGCGATTTTTAATATTCAGAAAAAAAACAATTTTGTCGGCGGTTGCCTGTTCGGCAATACCGCCTTGGAAATGACCGACAGCAACCCGGAGTTCGCTTCGGTTATCCAGGAAGTTTTCGATCTGTGGACAAAAAAACTTGAAGACCTGCTTCTTTCCGCAAAGGAATCCGGGCGCCTCAATTCGCCGATTCCACCGAGACTGTTGGCTAAAACCGTTGTGGCAACGGTGGAGGGAGCCCTCATGATGTCGCGGGTCAGCAAGCGCGAAAAGGACCTGCGCGATTTTATGGCGGCTGTTAAGAGTCTTCTCGGCGGCTGAATTTTTTTGATAACAATTTGTACCAATCGGTCGGTACACATATCGGGAGATGGATATGAAAATTCTCGGGATTTCAGGAAGCCCCCGGAGGGGAAAAACCACGGATCGTCTGGTTAAGGAGGTGCTGGGCGCGGCTAATTGTGAAACGGAATTCATCTCGCTGGCCGGGAAAAAGATCGCCCCATGCAGCGCCTGCCTTGCCTGTGTTCCGGACAACCGCTGCAAGATACCTGACGACATGGCCGCGCTGCGGGAGAAAATTCTTTCCGCCGATGCCTATGTCTTTGGCGCGCCCAATTATTTTTCAACCCTGAACAGTCTGACCCACTGCTTTCTGGAGAGATTGTGCCAGTTTCGCCACCGGTCCGGCTCCGCCCTGGCCGGGAAATACGCGGCAATTGTCAGCATCGGCGGGATTACGCCGGAGCTTCCCGCACAGGTGATGGAAGCCATGCTCCCCTACTATCAGATAAAGCACGTCGGCACTGTTACGGCGCAGGGAGCGGCGTCCTGCTTCACGTGCGGCCAGGGGGAAAGCTGTTCCGTCGGGGCGGTATCGATCCTGTTGGGGCCGGGGCAAAAAATCACCCCGGAAAACACCCCGGATCTTGCCAAGCAACCGGAGAAAATTCAGGAAGCGCGCCTGTTGGGTAAAAAAATCGAAGCGTGTCTACTCGCAAACGTGTCTGCAGGTGAGGAACAAGTTTCATCTCAGGCTGTATGAAGCACCAAAAATAACAGGAGAACCGACCATGAAATCAAAACTGAGTATCGTCGCCTTGCTTCTTGTCCTTGTTTTCTTTTCCCAGGGCTGCAGCACCATGAATTCAAAAACAGCGCGCTTCCAGGACCTTGGCAATGGCATCTGTCAAGATACCGTCTCCGGCCTGATGTGGAAGAGCGAGAAAAGCAAAAAAATCAAAACATTCGAAGAGGCCGAACTCTATGTGAAAAATTTGAACCTGGGCGGCTACACCGATTGGCGACTGCCCACGGTCTATGAATTATATGATCTGAATTATCTCTTCGACCTGCATATGAACGGAAAATGTGTTCTTGATCGTGAAGGAAAATACTGGTCCGGCAAGAAAGACGGCGAAGGGATGGTCGGCGCCTGGGAGATCTCCGATCAATGCGATCCCGAGCGTCAGTACTTTGCCGGGAGCGAGGGGTATGTCCGGGCGATACGGCCGTAATCCGGATCTCGACTGACGCACGCAA
>JAHJTI010000154.1 GCA_018829945.1 Pseudomonadota bacterium
GTCATCATGATTCCCCGGTTAGCAAAAAGTTCTTTGGTTTCCTCGCGCCAATCTGAGAGAGGGGCAGGGGGTGTCCGAGGGTTTTGGTTGGGATCTGTAAGGAGAAATGAGCTGAAAAAAACAACAACCCCTGCAATTCCGCAAACAAGATAGACGAGGCGAAAGCCGGCTTCTTGATCCTGCGCGTAAAATCCGAGCGCGGCTCCGCCCATAACCGGAGCCATGAAGCGTCCCAGGAGGGTGGCGGAGGAAAACCAGCCCATCTTTTCGCCTCTGCCTTCCTGAAAAAGATCCGAAACCATGGCCATTGCCACGGGCACGAAGATGGCTGTGGCCAGGCCATGGTAGAAGCGGACCAGGGCCAGTTGCCAGAGTTCCCGTACTGCCGGATAGAGAAACGGAGCCGTGGCGAAGATGATGGCGGAAAAAACGAGCATGCGTTTTCGGCCGATTCTATCAGAAAGGAGACCGGCCGGAAAGCTGAACAGGATGCCGGTGACGGCGGAAATAGAGGCGATCAGCCCCACTGCGGCAGGTCCGCCGCCGAGGTGGCTGACAAATAAAGGAAGTGATGGGCTCTTGGAGATGGTGCTGCTGAAGATGGCCAGCAGCCCAACGCCGCAGAGGATTTTAAAGGGTGAAATACGCATGGGATGTCCCGCCGGAAGCTGCTGCATGGGTGCGTCGTTGTAGCTATGTCGCGCTTTCCGTCCCAAGGGCCCGGTTTACTTTTTCTTCCAGTTCGAATTTGTCAAAGGGCTTCACGCAATATTCGGCAGCCCCCAGCCGCAAACATTCTCGGGCGCTTTCCATGGTGGGATAGCCGGTCAACATGATCACGCGCACTGCCGGGTTGATCTTTTTCAGCTCTGCCAGCACCTCGATCCCGCTCATTTTTTTAAGTTTGATATCGAGAATAGCCAGATCAACCGCATTGGCTCGCGCATAGCTGAGGGCTTCCTCCTCCTCGGTGAAAATCGTGATGGCGTGTCCTTGTTTTTCCAGGATGGCCCGGATCAACTGCGCAATCTCTATAACATCATCAAGTACAAGAATATTTGCCATTCGTTGCGTTTCCTTTGCGAAGATCCATTGCTTTGTTGCGATGGAGGACCGGAAGAGCCTCTCGAAACCGATGCCCCTGTGTTCGATCAAGTATTTCTAAAGCGAGGAGAGATAGTAAAAATAAACCTGAATAAACCTGCCTGAAAGCACATCATGACAGGGGAAGACCAGTTCCTCCTTGCCGGGGGGTACGTCTGAAAGGGCTAAGAAAACATTTTTTGAAATATCAGAAAGAGCTTTCTTTGTCTGGGAGATATCCAGTTCATCCGGCGGGAGTCCCCAGGTCCGGCACCGCAGAGGACGGTCTGCATGGATGAGGCATTTTTTTTCCACGGATAATGGGCAGAGAAGGCCTGCTGTATTGTAAGTATGCTCGATCTTGTTTTCGGAATCGGGAGAGGAAGCCTTGGCTGCGTTTTCCCGCAACTGCTGGAAAATTGACACGGCGCGATTGATCATCTCCTGGCGTTTATTGCTGGCCAGATGCCTGTTGATTTTGTTGTTTAAAACAATAGCCTCAATGAGTGTTAGTTCGAAATAGTGGCGGCAACAGACATCGGAACCTGCGCCGCAGTCGCGCACCGATCCGGAACTTTGTGCTACGATTGCAGCTTTTTCCTCCACCCTCCGGACCAGCGCCTTGTATTCGGCAAAAAAACCACCCAACTCAACGATGTTGCGGCTCTCCAAGGAAGGCTCGCGAATGCTCAGGGTGCCGGACTGCTTGCTGTACTTTTTTAAAAATTGCCACTGGTTGTAATTTGTCTCGGCGGCCATGGTTTTTTTGACTTTTTTTTCCGTTACCTTGAGGCCAAAGCCCCGGCGCAGCAGATAGGCAGAGATAAAAGTGCCGGTTCGGCCGATGCCGTGTCGGCAGTGTACCAGAACTTTCTTGCCGAGATAAATGGCCTCGTCGAGCCAGGAGAGGGCCAGTTCCATTGCTTCAAGATCCGGGGAGCTTTCGTCGGGGATGGGCAGGTAATAGACCTCGAAACCGCTTTGTTTTTCAATCTCGTGCAGATCGCAATATTCGCCGCAGAGATTGACGATGGCATCAATGCCCGCTTCCTTTATGCGGTCAAGATCATCGAAGGACATGGGCGCATGGCCCACCGCCAGGTAGCCGGTTATCCAGGTTATTGTATAAGTTGCCATGGGGGTGTTTCCGGGCCCTCATTTGCGGTGAGATGACGAAAATGCGTCAGCGAGTCTGCTTTGGTCCAAAGGCCGAAGTGGCCATGGATCGGCCAGTCGGCAGTATGCTCTATGAGCAACTTGCCGTCAAGATACCCCTTGAGGGAGTTTCCGGAGACCTCTGCCCGGATGGTATACCATTGACCGGTTTCTATTTCCACCGAGGCGGATGCTCTTTCATAACGGCGGTTGTTGACGAATTCAAACAGGATGAAATTGTTTTCAAGGGCGTTGATCCTCAAAACAAAGTAGTTGCCCACGTTGCGCAGACCGAAGGCCAGTCCTCCCGCCTGATCGATTCGTCCTCCCATGGCCCGGATTTCTGCAGAGAGGACGGCGTCGGCTACACTGCCTTTCTTGGCGATGGCCAGCGGAAAATGGTAATAAGCTCCCACATTATCAAGAAATTCCTGATAGTTGGCTCCGGCAACCTTGCCCATGAGTCCGGCAAATCCAGTGCCTATCCTGGTCAACCAGCCTGAGCCGTCCTGAGCCAGTACCATGCCATCTTCATTGTTTTTTTCGGAATGCCAATTCCCCGAGGCGGTGTAAAAATCAGGGAGGGTGGTGGTTACGGTCTGGTTGAGAAAATCATAATTCCCCTGAAAAAAGGCATCCGTCATGGTTTCGACATGGTTCTGGTCCGCGATGGCCATATCGAGAAGTCGGCTACTGGCCAACAGTCGTCCTACTTGATCAAGGGTTTCTTCCATGATTTTTCGCCCGGCGCCCTTGAGGGAGGCTTCCAGCAGGTCACCGGTGATGGTGAGAGTAAAACCCAAGCGTCCAAGAACGCTTGCCAAAAATTGAATGCGCAGTGATCGTCCCACAAAGGACCCGACTCCCCCGGAAAATTGCATGAGAATGTGATTTTGTTCGGCATTTTCCTCTTCTTCCGCGCAGAAGACGTCCACATTGGCATAATGGTAGGCAAATTTGGCGCTCAGGTTCATATAGTCGCGGGAGATAACTGCATAGCTGTCGCCCCCGGGAGTCGGGCCGAATTCGGATACAGCGGTGGAAGACATGATGGTGAGGAGATTGCTCATGTCCAGATTGATTGTACCTGCCCAGGTGATGGCCGGATGCATGAAGCCGTTCCAGATTGCTTTCATGGGGATGGAGGTGATGTGGTTGAAAGTGACCTCGTCGCAGGTGGTGAGATTTTCCTTGAGACCACCTCCCAGATCGATGCAGTACAGCACCAGGGGGATGTTCGCCTGCAGGCGCACCGACAAGGCGTTGTCGGTTTTTTCGGAAAGGAAGAAAACCTCTTTCATGATCCGTTCATGAGCAAACCGGACGACGTCATGAATGGTTCGGCATCCGTCGGGTGAAAAATCGGCGCCATTTGGATCTGTGAGGTTCAGGGGCGAGATCAGATCCAGAGCGGCGCGCAAACGTTTATGCGTGGGACTGCTCAGAACGAATCTTCCTTCGTTTTTTATTTTTTCGGTAAGCCCTTCAGGAATCCCGGCATAGACAATACCCTGTCGGCTTGTCAGGGTGATCTCTTCACCGTTAATAAGCAGCCGGGTGGCGTTGCCGGTGTCAAAAAGGGCAGGCACCCGGAACTCTCTGGCAACCGAAGCCAGATGGCTGGCAACGCTGCCGATATCGGTGATGATTCCCCCTGCTTTTCCGACGAATTCGGCATAGTCCGGGGAAGCGGTTTTGGCGACCAGAATGGCGCCTTCCGGAAACGAGGCAAGGTTTTCTCCTTCTGCGAGAAAAACTTTTCCGGCAGCGATGCCCGGACAGGCGGCTCGGCCTCCCTGGAGTCGTATTGCGAGTTTTGAGAACGTCTCCGTAAGGTCAGCTTCTTCCCCAGTATCTTTGATCACCCCCAGAGGGCGGCTTTGTAAAAAATACAGTTGGCGAGCCGAATCCATGGCCCATTCGATATCCTGTGGACCGTGGAAATGATCTTCCATGGTTTTACCATGTCTGGCCAGCGTTGAAGCGGTGGCTTCGTCAATGGATGGGCTGAGTCCTTCCTGTTCTGGGATCTGTTCCAGATGAACGCTGTTTTCTTTTGCCGGCACGAGGCGGGAAATTTGGGGACGGATATCGCTTCGCAAGATATTGAAAGTATTTCGATCCACGAAATAATCATCCGGAGACGCTTCGCCGCTTACCAGATGTTCTCCCAGGCCGAAGATGGAACTGATCTTCATTTCCCCCGAACCGGGATGGGCCGGGTCCACCGTGTAAAGAACACCGCTCGCCTGGGCATCAATCATCTCTACTCCGGCAACGCACATCGGTGTGTCTTCGTCGGTAAAGCCGAACCGCAATCGATAGAGGATGGCCCGCGGGGAATACTTGCTGGCGACTACGGCTTTGTACGCTTCCAGCAGATTGTCACGGGTAACATTAAGTTCCGTGATGTATTGTCCGGCAAAGGAGGCTTCCGAATCTTCGCCAACCGCGCTGCTTCGCATGGCAATGCGGACATCGGGGTGAGTTTTCTCCTCAAGGTTGTGATAGGCCTTCATAATTGCATCGGCAAGGGAGAACGGCAGGTCGGCTTTCAGGATCAGGCTGCGAATTGCATTGCTTGCGGTTTCAATGTCCGCCGAAGAATCAATCTCGATATTTTTGAGCTTTGCGGCGATGGGCTCGGCAAGGTTCCTTTCCTGCAGAAAATGCCTGAAAGCATTGGCCGTTACGACAAAGCCATAGGGCACCTGCAAGCCGAGATCGTTCCCCATGGTTGCGAGGTGGGTTGCCTTGGCTCCGGCAATGTCGATCATCTCCGGAGTGAGCATGTCAAAAGGTACGACCAACGGCGCATCGTCGCTGGTCGGGGTTTCCATATAGATTGATTGAATATCCCCCCCGATTGTCCGGCATGCGCTCGTTAATTGACGGTACTTGTTATTCGATGCGTTGTTCAGGGTTTCCGTAAGTTTGGCGGTAGTCTCCAGTAGCGCCTCAATTTTTTCCCGGATTTTCCTCTCGTTGAACAGTGCGCCGCCATAGTGGATCTGCTCCAGTTCCGCCATGAGGTTCAGTGTATCCCTGTTGAAAGAGATAAATTCCCTGAAGTGTCGGTACTTCTCGACCAGCGGTCCCTCAAGATGAGTGAGCAGACGGCAGGATTTTTCTTTTTTGAAAAAATCGAAAAAAGTCATGTCATTCACACGTCATTGCGATGGAACAAGGTGGCTATTCGGGCATCCTGCCGATATCTTCAGGGCAGAGTCTTTCCCTGTGCTGTCCACGCTTTGATACCCCCGTCAAGATAGGCGACATCAACCCCTTTTTGCCGGAGCTTGTCGCTCACCGAATGGCTCACCGAACCGCCCCTGGCGCA
>JAHJTI010000155.1 GCA_018829945.1 Pseudomonadota bacterium
CCTTGGTGCTGACGGGAGCAACCTGTTTGCCTGTTTGGCCAATGGCACCCTGGCCGAAGATGATCTGTGTCGGGTTGTGAAAAACAAAATCGCGCATGGCAGATCAGTCCGGGGAGCACACGGCCACAGCATTGGTCAGACGGACGAAATCTTCAATGGTTAACCGTTCCGCTCTCGTTGTCGGATTGATGCCTGATTCGCTCAGCAACGTGGAGATCCGCTCTCGTGACAAGCCGTTGATCATGCCGGCGCTCAGGGAGTTGCGCAGGGTTTTTCTCCGTTGACCAAAGGCGGCGTTGACAATGCGACGGAGCAGTTTTCGGTCATGGGGCGGGAGCAGTGCCACCCTCTCCGGCACAGGGCGAAAAGTGATTCGTACCACCACGGAATCAACCTTGGGACGGGGATGAAATTGCCCGGGTCCGACCTGCATGATGGTTTCCACTGTGGCGCAGTCGGCGAGAAGGACGGAGAGCACCCCATATTCCTTTGTTCCAACCGGGGCGGTGAGTCGCTGCCCAACCTCTTTTTGCAGCATGAGCACGGCCCAGTTCAGGGATTCGTGGTTTTCAACGAGTTTGAAAAGAAGCAGGTTGGAGATGGAGTAGGGGAGGTTGCCAAGGATTTTCAAGGGACCATTGGTTTGTGCGGCAAGCGAACCAAAATCAGCCTTGAGCAGGTCCTGGTGAATAAGGGTGACGTTGGTGGGAAGATCCTGGTGCTCAAGGTGATAGGCAATGATCCCCGCATCAAGTTCCAACCCGATTACCTGCTTGACCCGTTCGGCCAGGGGGAGGGTGAGAGAGCCCAGCCCTACCCCGAGTTCTATAACCGAGTCGTCAGGGGTAACACCTGAAAGCGCGACAATGCGTTCCGATGTCTGGCGGTGAACCAGGAAATTTTGCCCCAGTTTTTTGCTGGGAGCCAATTGGTGTTGCGTGAGGATTTTTCGTATGGGAAGATCGCTGGTCATGGTGTCTCAGTTCAGAATATGTTTTTCCCGCCTCTTTTGGCGGATGGCGCTGAAAAATTTCAAAGAAAGAATATATCCGGCGCAAGTAAACGGGATAGCCAACAGAATACCCCCTAAAAGCATGACTGCGGCAGCCTCAAGCCCAAGTTGTCCAAGGGGGGCAAGTTTTTGCTGAAAGCCTGTGTCGGAAGCGAACAGGGACAGCAGGTCCTGTATCCGGCCCCAGGAGAGGTGTCCGGGAAGCAACAGGCTTCCCAGCCGCCAGCTGAAATAATATTGCGGCAGCCAGGTAAACGGGTTGCTGACCGCCGTAGCGGCGATCAGGGCAGCAAGGATGTTCCCCCGCAGGAGCCAGGCAAAAATGATGATAAGCGCGGTGTGCAGGGGAATTGTTGGAGTAATGCCGATAAAAAGGCCAATGGCAACTCCCATGGCCAGGGAGTGGGGATCTCCCTGTAAACGAAGAAATTTCAGATAATAGTATTTTGCGGTGCGGTTGGGCTTCATGATTCCAATCGAGGTTCAAGTGAAGCCGGAGAACTTCCATTGGGAGCAAACCCCGGATGCAGAAGCGGTGAGCGGGAATACGCGTCGGTGTCAAATGAGGTCGTGGCCTTTTTGGAAAAATGATAAAAACCTGCCAGGGCGATCATTGCGGCATTGTCCGTACACAGTTCACGAGAGGGCATGAATATCTTGATATTATGTGATGCGCCAAGGTCCTTGAGAGTGGAACGCAGTCTGGAATTAGCCGCGACACCACCGGCCAGGGCAATGGTGGAAATTCCCTGCTGTTGCGCTGCCATGATCACTTTTTTGCACAGCACTTCCACCACGGCTTCCTGAAAAGAAGCGCAGACATCCGGGATATCCACCGGTTCGTTTTTTTGTCGGCGCTGGTGGACATAGTTGGCAACCGCGGTTTTCAGACCGCTGAAGCTGAAATCGAGACTGTCCGGTCCAAGCCAGGCACGGGGGAAGGGGATTGCCGCAGGGTTTCCTTTCTCGGCCAGGCGGCTGATTACCGGTCCTCCAGGATACTCAAGGCCAAGAATTTTTCCCACCTTGTCAAAGGCTTCCCCTGCGGCATCATCGCGGGTTCTGCCCAAGGGGCGGATAGTGGTGTGATCAATGACCAGAAAAATACTGGAATGGCCGCCGGAGGCAACCAGAGCGATATAGGGAAATTCCGGGTGCTCCTTTTCCAAAAAAGGGGAGAGGAGATGCCCGACAATATGGTCAACACCCACATAGGGGATGCCCTTGACCGCCGAGAGACCCTTGGCAAAGGAAAGACCGACAAGCAATGCCCCGACAAGACCTGGCCCCTGAGTGACTGCCAGGCCGTCAATGTCATCCAGGGTAACGCCTGCCTGGGACAGGGCCGCCTCAACCACAGGATAGATGTTTTCCAGATGCTTCCTGGAGGCAAGCTCCGGCACCACGCCACCGTAGGGGCTATGCACAGCCACCTGGGAGTTGATGACATTGCTCAGCACGGTGCGGCCGTCGCGCAGCACCGCTGCAGCGGTTTCATCGCAAGAGCTCTCAATGCCTAAGATGAGCATGGGCGGTGTTTCCATGGGTAAAGTTTAGGGTGAGCTTGAAACTTGAAAAATGACGATTGACGGATGCTTCAAGGCATCGTAGTCTAACGTCCCTCAATATGTAGCAGTAAACCCGGAAAAAATCAAAGATTGATGCCGGCATCGTAGTCGATTTCATCCTCACATCGGTATGGTGTAGGCGATGCCAGTGGGGTTTTTTCGATTGTAGCCCAAATAAAAGATATTACGCATGACGAACATGACAAAAAATAACGGACGATATGCTGTGAATCAACCTGCAACTCCAGGAATTTCTTCTGAACCGACTCTTTCCGGTCAACCCCAAAAAGAGTTACTGACGGACATGTTTGCCCGCTCAATCAGTTACTTGCGGATATCTCTCACCGATCATTGCAATCTTCGCTGCCAGTACTGTACGCCCCAGGAAGGTCGGGTCAAGTTGGCGAACGAAGAATTGTTGCGGTATGAGGAGATATTACGGGTAGTGCGTATTGCCGTTTCGCTGGGTATTGAAAAGGTCCGTCTGACCGGCGGCGAACCTTTGGTCCGTCGCGATGTTCTCAGTTTTATTAAGGACTTGGCCGAAATTCCCGGACTTACCGATATTCGCCTCACCACCAATGGGGTTTTGCTGGCCGAACATGCCGAGGCCCTGAAAAAGGCTGGAATCAACAAGCTGAATATCAGTCTAGACACCCTGCGTCCGGAACGTTTTTTTCAGATCACCGGGGTTGATGCTTTTGCCAAAGTCTGGGACGGGATCAGCAAGGCCCGGGAGCTTGGCTTTTCGCCGATCAAGCTCAATGTTGTCGCCTTAAAAGGGGTTAATGATGACGAATTTATCGATTTTGCCAGGCTGACTTTCACTGAGCCTCTGCAGATTCGTTTTATCGAGTTCATGCCCATTGGCGCATCCGGTATGTGGAATAAAGGGAAATATATCAGCTCCGCTGAGATCATGGAACTCCTCAAACCTTTGGGGGCTCTTGAACCGGTGCCGGCGAGGCGTATGGACGGGCCTGCCCGCATTTACCGCTTTCCCGAGGCTGTCGGCAGTGTCGGGTTTATCAGCCCCATCAGCCATCATTTCTGCGATCGATGCAACCGGTTGCGGCTCACTTCCGAGGGCAGATTGCGGTCGTGTCTGTTGTCCGATCAGGAAACCGATCTCAAGCAGAGGCTGCGCAGCGGCGCAACCGATGAAGAGATCAGGGATCTCATCGTCAAGACTATTCTTAACAAGCCGAAAGGGCATACCATTTTGCCGGACGGCGGGGGAAGCTGCCACGGGCAGATGTCACGGATCGGGGGATAAGGCGTTGGGGTGAGATGGCAGGTTTTTTGGGGTAGCTACTCTCCTACCCGGGGGTAGGAGCCCAGCCACTCGAAATACGAGCAGATTTCCTTCAGTTTTTCACAGCCGTCATTGACAATCTCATCTTCGAGATGGCCAAGCATATCTATGAAAAAAAGATAGCGGCCGGGCTCGTCCTTGACCGGACGGGATTCTATCCGGGTCAGGTTGATGGAGCGCTGGGCCAGGATGCTCAAGGCGTTGCTCAAGGCACCGGGTCGTTCCGGTAGGCTTACCAGCAGGGATGTTTTGTCCTTGCCGCTTCGCGACGGTGATTCCTTGCCGATGAGGAGGAATCTGGTGGTGTTGCCCCTGTAGTCCTCGATCCCCTTGACCACTGTCTGCAGCTGGTAGGTGGTGATGGCCAGTGAACTGGCGATTGCTGCCACAGTGGGGTCCTCAGCTGCCATTTTTGCAGCGACGCTGGTGCTGAATACGTCCTGGATCGTGACGTTTGGCAGATGTTTTTTCAGCCATTGGCGACACTGGGCAATGGGTTGCGGATGCGAAGCCACCACCTTGATATCATCCATATTACCTGATTTGTTGACCAGATTGTGGATGATGCCCAGATTCAATTCTCCGCAGATTTTGACATTGTATTTGATGAAGGAGTCCAGCGTTGAGGTGACCGCGCCTTCGATGGAGTTTTCAACCGGGACAATACCGTATAGGGTTCTGCCCCGCTCAACCTCGTCAAAGATATCCTCAATGGTCTCCATGGGGAGATACTTGGCCGCATGTCCGAAATATTTCACTCCGGCCAGATGGGAAAATGTAGCTTCAGGCCCAAGGTAGGCGACATCAACCGTTTTTTGCGAGAGGCGGCAGGTGGTGATGATCTCATGGAAAATGCTCAAGAGGGGCTGCTCGGGGAAGGCGTTGCTGTTTTCAGCAAGCAACCGCTCGAAGATCTGACGTTCCCGCAACGGATCCCATTTGGCTTTGTTATTCTGATCCTTGAGTTCACCGATTTTTTTGGCGCAAAGCAACCGCTTTTTGAGCAGTTCCAAAAACTGGCTGTCTATGGCATCGATCTGCTTCCGTACATCGAGAAGGGTGAGGTCTTTTTTGTTTTTCATATGAGTTGTCGGTCTTGGGGGCTGTATTTCAATTAAATACTCGGGTTGGGAAACTATTCAGGGCTAAAGCCTTTGGCACACAGACTTTCTTAATCGTATCCAGTGAAAAATAAAAGGGAAAAGTTCCGCTTGTCCCTCAGGGAATGTGTCATCGGGCAAAGTCGCCGGAAAGGGGATTAACTGTTTGCTTCTCTGGGTGGATAAGGTATAAAAGTTCTTATTAAGATAGGATTGGTTTTGTTGTCTCGGCAAGCCTAACTTGGATCGGTTGAAAACACAAAACGCACAATTGCTTTACAGGTCGGATAATGAAAGTAAAAACCTGCATGCAGAGAAATCTTATTATCATCGGCAAAGACGCTTTGTTGCAAGAGGCAGGAGCGTTGATGAAAAAACATTCCATTCGCCATCTGCCGGTGGTTGAGGATGAGCAATTGGTCGGTTTTATAACGGAAAGTGATTTGCGCCAGTATTCTTTTCCTTCGCAGGAAAAGGATATCCATGTTCATGAGGTGATGGTGCTGAATCCCATTACCGTTAATATCAACGCCAGTATTGAAAAGGCGGCCCGCCTTATTCACGATTACAAGATCGGCGGCTTGCCGGTTCTTGATAAGAAAAAACTGGTTGGAATTATCACCGCCATTGATTTGCTGTCGGCTTTCATCAACATGATGGGGTTGTTGCGGGCGTCCTCCCGGCTGGATGTTCTGGTCGGCAAGGCCGGCGGGGTTGAGGATGTTACCAGGATCATCAAAGAACACGGGTGCGAGATAATCAGTGTGGCAACGGAAAGCCACTCCTCCCGGCGTAAATTGTATTGTTTCAGGCTGGAAAAAGGGGAGTTGGACAAAGCAATCGAAGCCCTTGAAGATGCCGGCCACAAAGTTGTTTCGGTTGTAGATTAATTCCCGGGAAGGAGCGGGTTACATGAGCGAATTCAAAGTCCAGAAAACATACGAAGAAATTAATGCCAAGATTAAGGCGGGTGAAGCTGTGGTTGTCACCGCCGAAGAGATGGTCGGCATAGTCAAAAAGCATGGCCCGGTTGAAGCAGCAAGAAAGGTCGATGTGGTCACCACCGGCACCTTTTCTCCCATGTGTTCTTCCGGAGCGTTTATCAATTTCGGTCACTCCAACCCCACCACCAAGGCTCTCAAGGTGTGGTTGAACAATGTTCCTGCCTATGCCGGACTTGCCGCCGTTGATGTGTACATCGGCGCAACGGAGCCGCCCGAAGATGACCCTTTGAACAAGGTTTTCCCCGGTGAATTTTTATACGGCGGCGGGCATGTGCTTGAAGATCTGGTGGCCGGGAAAAAGGTACGGCTTAAGGCTGTGGGGTACGGAACCGACTGCTATCCCAATAAAAATTTTGAAAAAGAGGTGACGCTTGCAGATTTACCTTACGCATTGCTGGTGAATCCCCGCAATTGTTACCAGAATTACAACTGCGCCATTAATTTGTCCGACCGGACCGTCTATTGCTACATGGGAACCCTGAAACCCGAGGTGAGAAATGCGACGTACTGCAGCGCCGGCGAGTTGAGCCCCCTGCTGAATGATCCTTTGTATAAGACAATCGGTCTGGGAACCAGAATTTTTCTGGGAGGCGGCATCGGTTACGTGACCTGGCATGGCAGTCAGCATAACCCGAAAGCTCTGCGCTCTGAAAACGGGACCACCAGAAGGGCGGCAGGCACTTTGATGGTGCAGGGAGACATGAAGCAGATGTCCTCTCGCTGGCTCAAGGGTGTGAGTATGCAGGGATATGGAAGTTCTCTGGCCGTGGGTATCGGGGTGCCTATTCCCATCCTCAATGAGGAAATGGCGGCCTATACCGGGGTTTCCGACGCGGAAATCTTTACCCAGGTTGTCGATTATTCCTATGATTATTCCCATGGCGTTGCCCGCAACTATGGAGAAGTCAGTTATGCGCAGCTGAAGAGCGGCCAGATTGAGGTGAACGGCAATATGGTGCCCACGGCGCCACTCTCCAGTGTGGTACGGGCTCGGGAAATTGCCGAAACGCTTAAGGATTGGATAAAAGCCGGGAAGTTTCTTCTTGAAAAACCCATCCAGACCTTGCCGTCAGAGTAAGAACAGCCAGGGTGGGAATTTTTGTATCCGAAAAATACCGTTCGCTGCAAAAAATAATTTCACAACACCAGAAGGTCGCTATCGCCTTTTCCGGAGGGGCAGACAGTTCGTTTCTCCTCTTTGCGGCTTGTGAGGCACTGGGCCCTTCTTCTGTTCATGCTTTCCATGCCAAGTCTGAGCTCCTGCCATTTTTTGAGACAGAGCGGGCTGAACGTGTTGCCCGAGATCGAGGCTGTAATTTCCATCCCATTGAAGTCCAGCCGTTCAGTTGGCCTGAGTTCGTGGCCAATGATTCCACCCGTTGTTATCTCTGCAAGAAAAAAATCTATCAAACATTCTTAGCCGATTTGTTTTTTCCTCAGGGCGCACTGTTGTTCGACGGAACCAACCATGATGATCTCGGCCAAGATAGGCCGGGGTTACAGGCTGTTTCTGAACTGAAGGTTCAGACCCCTCTGGCGGAGGTCGGGTTCACAAAAAACGAGATTCGGATGTTGAGCAGGGAATTTGCTTTGCCAACCTGGGATGTTCATGCTTCATCGTGCTTGGCCACCAGAATTGCGCAACGTGAGCCCATTACCAGAGAAAAAATCGTATTGGTTGCCCAGTGTGAGGCATTGCTGCATAAAATAGGTTTTATGGGAGTGCGGGTGCGCCTGTGCGAAGAGATTGCAACCATTGTTGTTGTTAATAAAGATTTATGTGAAATACAGAAAAAAGACGTATTTGCAATTATTAAGGGTGAGTTTTTGCTTCTCGGTTTGCGTAATGTTGTAATTGATCAACAGGGACGATCGGACTGGATAGGATGATTTTTTGCCGAAAAGCAGCTGGAAAAAATGTATCGACATGCCATTTTTTTCTTATTTCATCGCATTTTTTGTTTGACAGGTGCTTTTTTTTGTTTGACAATCACATCACATAAGTTTAAATCGCCCCTAAGGCAACTGTATTACGGTGCTTGTAGAAGGCAGAGAATCTCTAAATTCACGAGGAGGAAGGAGAGGAATGAACAAAAGTGAATTAGTCGAGAACATGGCAAAGGCTGGCGGTATCAGCAAGGCTGCAGC